>DATCOK010000031.1:0-2824 GCA_036564765.1 Candidatus Acidiferrum sp.
ATTTTACCTGGTCATAGATTCCGGCAGTTTTGAGTGCGGCTACGGCAGCGCGGCCGTAGGGAGCGTGTTCGGGATTGGCGATGGCGATCTTTTTCACGCGATCACTGGTCAGTGAGTTCCAGCCTTCGTTGGAAACGTCGATACCGCCAGCAGGAGACCAGAGGACGAGGTGGCCTAGCGCGTATTGGGTCAGGGTGTTGGGTTCGGTGAGATTGGCGGCGTCAAGTTTCTTGGGATAGTCGGAGTCGGCGGAAAAGAAAATGTCGAAAGGTGCGCCGTTCTGAATCTGGGTGAGGAAATTGCCGCTGGAGCCGTAGGTGATTTGCAGTTTTGTTCCGCCCTGCTTTTCAAATTGCGCGGAGAGTTCAGCCATGGCGAATTTCAAGTCGGCGGCAGCAGCGACTTTCACTTCCTGCGCTCCCTGGGCGAAGGAGTTAGCGGCAAAGAGCAGCGCCAGGGAGGCGCAAAGAAATAGTTTGAGACGGGTGTTCATGATTTTCGCTTTCGGATTTCAGTTACGCAGCGGCTTGCCGGTTTTTAGGGTGTGGGCGATGCGTTCCTGCGTTTTTTTCTCGCCACAAAGCGAGACGAAGGCTTCGCGTTCGAGATCGAGAACGTACTGTTCGCTGACGAGTTGCGGCGCGGTGAGCGCGCCACCGGCGAGAATGTTACCGAGCTTGCGGCCCACGTGGGCGTCATAGTCAGAGATGTAGCCGCCACGATGCAAGAGATGGATGCCAAGCTTGGCGGCGGTGAGAAATTGCTCGCCGAGAACTTTGATTTGAGTGGTCTGCGCGCCGTCCTGCCAATTGGCGGCTTTGGGGCGATAGCCACCGCGAGCGAGAGCCAGCGCGGCTTCCTTGGCGTCGGCGACGAGGCGGTCGCGATTCATGGAGACGCCGTCTTCGCGACGGAGGAAACCGAGGTCGCGGCATTCTTCGGCGCTAGTGCCGACTTTGGCCATGGCGATAGTTTCGAAGGTGGCGCGCAGGAGGTGGAAAAGTTCCAGGTCATCGCCGGCACCGGCGCGTTCATTGGCGCGAATGAGCATTTCCTTGGTGCCGCCGCCACCGGGAATGAGGCCGACGCCGGTTTCAACCAAGCCCATGTAGGCTTCGGCGGCCGCTTGAATTTTCGCGCCGTGCAAACTGACTTCGCAGCCGCCGCCGAGGGCCAGGCCTTGCGGGGCGATGACCACGGGCTTGGGGGCGTACTTGATGGCGAGATTGGCGTTCTGAAATTGTTTGACGGCGAGGTGCAGCTCGTCCCACTCCTGTTCCTGCGCGCCCATGAGCACGAGCATGAGGTTGGCGCCGACGGAAAAATTGACGGCCTGGTTGGCGATGACCATGGCGTCAAAATCGGAGTCCAGACGCTTCAGGCCTTTGTGAATCATGGCGAGGAGGTCGGCGCCGATGGCGTTCATCTTGGAGTGAAATTCGCAGCAGAGCACGCCATCGCCGAGATCGATGAGGCTGGCTCCGGAGTTGCGGTCGACTTCTTTGCCGGCATCTTTGGCGGATTTGAGAAAAATGATGCCGCGAGGTTCCTGGAGTTGATTGGTGGCACCGTCGGGTTCGACGACGGTGGTGACGCCTTGTTTGGATTGGTAGAAAGTTTCGCGATGAGCCGCGAGAAGTTTTTCGATGACGGGCGGCAAGGCGCGGTTTTCTTTTTTGATTTGGGCGGCGAAGGCGGGAACACCGAGGGCGTCCATGATTTCGAAGGGGCCGAGTTCCCAGCCGAAGCCCCAGCGCATGGCGCGATCGACGTCTTCGAGGCGATCGGAAATTTCCGGAACGCGACGGGCGGCGTAGAGGCACATTTCGGAGAGCGAGCCCCACAAAAATTGCTGAGCTTTGTCACCGGGCTGGCCCTGGAGGATGGGGCCGACGAGGGCGCGCAAGCGTTCGCGAGTGTCGTCGATGGTTTTGCCCATCTCGAGAGAGGCGAAGCGGGCCTTCTGGCGCGGGCGATAGTCGAGGGTGTGGACGTCGAGAGTGAGAATTTCTTTTTCGCCTTCGCCGCGAAGCTTTTTGTAAAAGCCCTGGCCGGTTTTGTCGCCGAGCCACTTGCGGCGAGCCATTTCTTCGACCAGCCCGGGGACTTTATACATTTCGCGGGATTCGTCGCCGGCAGCGGTTTCGTAAATATTTTTGACCACATGGATGAGCACATCGAGTCCGACGATGTCGGCAGTGCGAAAGGTGGCGGACTTAGGCCAACCCACGGCGGGGCCAGTGCAGGCGTCGACTTCTTCGACGGTCATGCCGAGATGCTGCATGAGGCGAAGCGCGTTGAGCATGGAGAAAGTGCCGATGCGGTTGGCGATGAAGTTGGGGGTGTCTTTGGCGACGACCACGCCTTTGCCGAGGCGGCGGTCACAAAATTCGCGGAGAGTGTCGAGCACTTCGGGGGAAGTTTTGGGGCCGGGGATGAGTTCGACGAGTTTCAGATAGCGGGGCGGATTGAAGAAATGGGTGCCGGCCCAATGCTGCTGAAATTCTTCGCTCATGCCTTCGGCGATGAGGTGGACGGAGAGGCCGGAAGTGTTGGTGGTGACGATAGCGCCGGGCTTGCGGAATTGCGCGACGCGCGAGAGCAGGCTTTTTTTGATTTCGAGATTTTCGGCGACGACTTCAATGATCCAGTCGGCGTCTTTACAGCGGGCGAGGTCGTCATCGAAATTGCCGATGGCGACTTTATCGGCGAGCGCGGCGGTGAAAAAGGCGACGGGCTTGGATTTTTTGGCGGCATCGAGGCCGGCGCGTACGATTTTGTTGCGGTCGGCGGCGGGAGCATCGGCTGGCAGGCCGGCCGGGAC
>DATCOK010000032.1:0-2301 GCA_036564765.1 Candidatus Acidiferrum sp.
TCACCGGCCAGAACGCCCAAGCCGCCGCTGTAGCTGGGCATATTATTCTCGAGCGCGATCTCCATCGAGAAGTACGCAACGATCCGTTTGCTATTTTCCGGCGCCGACATGCGAAGCACTTCTCCCCTGGCAGCAAAGTCGCGCTGTACTGCAGAAAAAATATGCAGTACAGAGCTTCCTATTGTCGGGGAATCCGGGTAGGCAGGCAAGCAATCGCCGCATTATTTGTTTCCGTCGAGTGCCCGCCAGCTAGTAACGAAGTGATGAGTAGTCATTTAGAGGTTGTTTATGCCGTGAGCGTGCCGGCCTTGGGCTTTTATGCGCCGGCGCCTCCTGCAGATCGCGGAGAATTTCTTCCGTGTGTTCGCCCAGCAGCGGCGGTGGCAGGCGATACGTTACAGGTGTGGAGGAAAAGCGCATGGGATTGGCGATGGTTTTCACCGCGCCAAGGCTGGGATGTTCCAATTGAACCACCAGGCCGCGTGACTGCGTCTGCATGCTTTCGAGCGCTTCCTTCACGCCATTGATCGGCGCGACGGGAATTGCGGCCTTTGCGAAGAGTTTCAGCCACGCGCTGGCGGTCTTTTTCTCGAGCGCTTGCTGCAGTAGAGGAACGAGTGCGGCGCGATTGGTGATCCGCTTAGGATTGGTGGCAAAGCGCGGGTCGCTTCTGAGTTCGGCGCCGCCGTCCACTTCCGCAGTGAATTTCTGCCACAAAGCTTCTGTACCTATGCCGACTACGAAATAGGCTCCGTCGCTTCCTGTGAATAGCTCGTAAGGAACGATCGTGGGATGCGCGTTGCCCCAGCGCGTGGGGCTGACGCCGGCGTTCAGGTAGCTGCTACCGACATTCGCGAGCCAAGTCAGTTGCGAATCGAACAGCGCCATATCAATGTACTGGCCTTCGGCGGTCTTTTCGCGGGCCAAGAGCGCAGCAAGAATTCCCATGGCCGCGTACATCCCGCAGGTCATATCCGCGATGGCGATGGGGTAGCGCATCGGCCCGCCGTCCGGCTCACCGGTGAAACTCATCACACCGGTTTCCGCTTGCGCGAGGATGTCGTATCCGGGCGCGCCGGCGTTCGGCCCGGAAAATCCGTAGCCGCTGATGCTGCAGTACACCAGTTTTGGAAATCGTGCGCGCAAGGTCTGCTCATCGAGGCCGCGTTTTTTGAGCGATTCAATGGAAGGCTGGTTGGTTAGAAACACATCGGCGGTGCTGATGAGCTTGTGCAGCAATTCCAGTCCGGTGGGCTCGTTGTAGTCGAGCGCGATAGAGCGCTTGTTACGATTGGCCGCGAGAAAATACGCCGACACATTTTTCAGAAATGGCGGACCCCAGCCACGCGACTGGTCGCCGACGCCCGGACGCTCCACCTTAATCACATCCGCGCCAAGATCCCCGAGCAGCATGGCGCAGTACGGCCCGGCTAAGGCCTCGGTCATCTCTACAACCCGCACATCCTCTAGCACCTGGGTCACGGCGACAGATTATAGCTGAGTCATCCCGAGGCCCCACGACGATTCAGTGTGTCGGATTTCGTCACTGAACCAAAGTGGCCCGGCAATTTCAAGAAATTCTCTTCTCATTTTTTGGCGAACTTTGGGAAGCGGTAGGGCGTCAGACCGCGGCCTTCTTCCACCGTAATAATCTGGTCGGCAGGAACGTTGCGTAGAACGTCCACCGCGCCACTTGGCCAACTGATCTCGAGCGTATCGATCTTCGCGCGTTGGCCCAGGCCAAAATAAATTCGCGGATCCTGCGACGAGCAATAGCTCATCCCACTTTTGGCCTGATCGAAACTGACGAAGTCCCCTGCAGTGAGTTTCAGCTTGGCTCCCAAACCATCGCGATTGCTTTTGGTGCCAATGAGACGCACACCCAGCCAATGATTACGCGGTGAGTCTCCAGAATTTGTTTCATTGTGAAAAAGCTGTGCCGCTTCCCCATTGTTGCTGACCACAAAGTCCTGCCAGCCATCGTTATCGTAATCGCCGACTGCCAAACCGCGCCCTACGCGAGGCGCGCGGAATGCCGCCGGCTGCGATGCAGTCGCGTCCACAAATTTTCCGTTTCCGACATTGCGATACAGACGCTTTTCCTCCTCGTAGGTCACGTTGGGATGGTAGATCGCGATGTTGTCAAGAATATGTCCGTTGATGACCAACAAATCGCGCCATCCATCGTTGTCGAAATCGAAGAAACGCGCGCCAAAGCTGCTGTTGCGAAAGTTGGATTGCCCGATGCCGGAAGCGACGGTTGCGTCGGTGAAGACGCCTTCGCCATTGTTACGGTAGAGC
>DATCOK010000033.1:0-4088 GCA_036564765.1 Candidatus Acidiferrum sp.
CAAATATCCTGATCACCGATGAAGGACGCGTGAAGCTGATGGACTTCGGCATGGCGCGCTTGAGCGCCAGCCAATCCGCAGGCAGTTCCTTGTCGGGCACTCCCGCGTATTGGTGCCCGGAACAAATCATGGGCAAGCCGCAGGATGCGCGGTCGGATCTTTTTTCGCTGGGCGTCGTGCTCTACGAGTTGGTCACGGGACGGCGCCCGTTTGATGCGGACACGCTGCAAGGCGTCTGCAATCGCGTGCTTTCTTCCGTGCCGTTGCCGCCATCGCAAGCGAATAGTTCGCTGCCGCGAGGACTCGATGAATTGATAGCACACTGCTTGTCCAAAGATCCGGACACGCGTTATTCGGTGGCAGATACGCTGGCGCACGATTTGTATCCTTTCGCTCGGCGCAAGGTTGCCGCCGCAGATACCCAGTCAACCATCCGGCCGCTGACTTCCCCAGCAGCCGGAATTGGCTCGCGAGCCGCGAAGTTTCTACGCTCCGCTTAGAAAACTCTTTTTACTTCTGTAGTGCTTCATTTTCGTTCGCCCCGGAAAACACCTTAGACCGATGGAACAGGGTACGAGAGTTTCCCACCTTGGGACCATTGGGTGATTCCCTCCCATTAGCTAATTCCCGAAAATACAGTCAGGCGAATACCGAACGCTCGCTCGCCTGGGCCAAAACGACTATGACTACTCCGCAGGATCGTTACGAATTTATAGAAACGCTGGGAACTGGGGCTACCAGCCGCGTGGATAAAGCTCGCGACACGTTGATTGGGCGCACAGTGGCGATGAAGACTTTCCTACATGGCTTCGGCTCCAGCGACGTGCAGAAACAGTTCTTACGTGAAGCGCAGATTGTCGGACGCTTGGCACACCCTTTTATCGTGGGGCTCTATGACGTTGGTACGGACAGCAATGGCGTGCCGTACTTCGTGATGGAGTACGTGGAAGGAAAAACGCTGGAGAGAGTTCTGGACGACGGCCCGCTGCCGCTGCAGAAAGCGGCGGTGTGGGCGGCGGATCTTTCCGCGGCACTTTCGCGCGCGCACCGCGCCAAGGTGATTCACGGCGACATCAAGCCGGCGAATGTGATGATCACCAGGGAAGGCCAGGTAAAGCTGGGCGACTTTGGCATCGCGCGGTTCGCCACACAGGTGAGCACGTCAGGCACATTGATGGGCACGCCGGCGTATCTTTCACCGGAGCAGATTCAAGGACAGACGCAAGACACGCGCTCCGATCTTTTCTCACTCGGAATTATTTTGTACCAGATGTCTACCGGCGTGCGGCCGTTCAACGGTACCTCGGTGAGCGCGGTGTGCGCGCAGATCGTGGCGATTGATCCGCCGCCGCCTTCGCAGCACAACCCCAGCCTGCCGGCGGAGTTCGATCGCATCGTGATGCGTTGCCTGGCGAAAAATCCGGCGGATCGCTACGCGACCGCGGAAGCGCTGGGTGCTTCGTTGTATCCGCTGGCGAGGGGTCAGGAAGCATCAACGGAGCAAGCCCAATCGGCATTCTCTTTCGCGGCGCTTACACAAAGCGCCAAAGCCTGCGCTGGGAAGTTGCCAAAAGCACTTGCCGAAATGAAAAACGCGAGTGCACACAAGATTGGCGAATTGATTTCCGCAGCGAGCATCTCGGCGGATTCGTGGTCGAACGGCAAAGTGCAATCCAAGGAAATGCTGGCCGTGGGCGCGGGAGCCCTGGTGGTGCTGTCACTGGTGCCGATCGCACGCGCGTTGCGAAATTACTCGCACGGTGCGCCGATCAGCGTATCGGCAGCTTCTATCGGAGGGTTTGTAACGCGTCCCTCCGCGGGAAACGGCAGCAAGGCGCCGATTAATTCGAATGCGTCGATGATCAATGTAAGCGCATCTTCACCGGCCAGCAACTTGGTAGAGACGCCAAGGCCAGCCAGCAAGAGCGTGATGACCGCCACTCCGGCATTCGAACGGTCCGCGGTGTCTGTCTCAAAATCGGAAGCGGCGAAAAGCCCGAATGTGAAGGCCGATGCCGCACCGAAAGCGGCGGTAACAGTGTACGGTCCGACGGCGCTGTTGAATGAGCCGGTGGAAACAGTAGTGGCGCCGGCGGTCATCGTTCCGCAAGCCACGCTTAACATCAAAGTGTCAGCGGCAGCCAGCGATCAAACGCTGGCGATTTTCTCTGGCAAGGAATTGCTGGTGACTACCGAGCTGCATCCCGCACATCAGGGAGACACGCTGAAATTCAGCTGCCCGATTACGCCGGGGGCGCATGCCTTGAAAGTGGTGCTGTACCGCGGCGATAAAACCATTCTGGTACACAAGGAAAAGACGTCCGAAATGCTTACCGAAGGCGCCAACACCATGGAGATTCGCGTGAATCGGCACGCGAAGATGCTGGTGAAGCACGAGACCTCGCTCGAAGTGGTGTGGCCGAGCAGCGCGGATTCGTCGACCGAGGTGGCGAATCCGGATTTCAAGCCAGCGGGGTCGCTGAGTTTGCGGTAATTGTTTGGCGTGGGGGTTAGAAGTGCGCAAGGCCCGCGCCGATGGATCGCGAAACAGCGATTTATTCGTAACGCAGGGCTTCGACCGGGTCGAGTTTCGACGCTTTCATCGCGGGCCAAACGCCGAAGAACAGTCCCACACTGATGCTGACGATGATGCCCGCGGCGGCCGCCCATACCGGCACGCTGCCGTGCCACTCCAGCGTCAGGCGCACCAGCACCACCAAGCCATTCACAAGAATCAGCGCGATGATGCCGCCCGCGCCGGTCAGGGTCATGGCCTCCAGCAAAAATTGCCAGGTAATGTCTTTACTCTTGGCACCAATGGCTTTGCGGATGCCGATCTCACGGGTGCGTTCGGTCACGCTGACCAGCATGATGTTCATCACGCCGACTCCGCCAATCAGCAAGCCCACAGAACTCAGGACAAACGCCGCCAGTGCGACCATGCCCATGATGCTGTGAAACTGCTCCACTTCCTGCTGTGCGGTCCGGATGACGAAGCTGTCTTTGGCGTTGTAGGCTACGTTGCGGCGGCGGCGCAGCACTTCGGTGGCTTGATCGACGGCCTGGTCGAGCATGTTGGGATAGGCCTGAAAGCGAATCTGGTTTTCGTAAGCGCCGGGATAAATTTTGTGGAAGGTGTTGTAGGGGATGAGCACGCGACGATCCTCATCGCCCATGCCAAATCCGCCCTTGGGCTTTTCCACCACGCCGATGACCTGAAAATCGGAGCCGTCGATCAACACGTCTTTGCCAACCGGGTGGCCCTCGGGAAACAGCACCGGCGCGACGTTTTCGCCGAGCATCACCACTTTTTCGCGATGCAAATCGTCGCCTTCACCGATGAAGCGGCCGGAGAGCACCGCGGCGTTGGCATAGACCTGGCCAAAATTCGGCTGGACACCGCGAAAGTCGATGGCGGTCACCTCGCCCCACTTGGTGCGCACGGTGTGGTTTTGTTCCCACCAGGTGAGAAACACAGTGACGTTTTTAATCGCCGGGCACTTTTCCTTCAGGGCCTCGGCGTCCTCCACGCTGATCGGCTTGCGCAGGCGTTCTTCCAGCGGACGCCGCTCGGGATTGTGCGGGCCCTGGTCCCAGCGCGAGACGAAAGCGGTGTCCGCGCCGTACTGCTTGATGTTTTCCTGAATGGTTTCGTCGAAGCCGGTAATGAGCGCGGCTACCAGCATGATGACGCTGACGCCCAGGACCACGCCGAAAACGGTGAGGGCGCTGCGCATCTTGTGGGCGCGCAGCGTGTCCATGGCTTGCTTGAGATTTTCGCCGTGCGCTTGAGCCATAGTTTTGCCTTAACCGTCCGCGCGTAGCGCTTCGATAGGATCAAGCTTGGCGGCGCGCATGGCGGGATAAATACCAAAAAATAGACCGACGCCGGTGGAAACGGCGAGCGAGATAATCACCGCGCTCATAGGCGTTTTCACCGGGATGGGCGTCACCGCGCGCACCAGCGCGACGATGCCGTAGGCCAGCGTCAAGCCCATGATGCCGCCCACGGCGGCGAGTACGGCGGATTCGGTCATGAATTGCATGACGATGTGTTTTTTGCGGGCGCCCAGCGAACGGCGTAAGCC
>DATCOK010000034.1:0-2210 GCA_036564765.1 Candidatus Acidiferrum sp.
CAATCGAGGCTTTGCGCTGTATGGCTAGTATTTCTACCCCCCCTCCCGTCCAAAGCTGGAACGTCGCGAACTGATGGACTCCATGGTCAGGGTTCGCGAAGAATTGCAAAAAGTCCGCGCGAATCCGGACGATCCCGACAATATCCATGATCTGCGGGTGGCCATGCGGCGCTGCCGCTCGGTGGCCTTGGTGTTTGAAGAGGTGGACCCGGACGGGGCCTGGGAGGAGATGCGCAAGACCGCCAAGAAGCTCTTCCGCACGCTGGGCGCCTCCCGGGACGACTACATGATGGAAGAGTGGATCAAGAAGCTCTCGCCCGCCGACGATCCGGTGCGGCTGAGCATTCATGGCGCGTTCGAGACCAAGGCTGCCAAGCATCGCGACGCGGTGTTGCGGGCAGTGAACAAGTTCGACGATAAAACGTGGGCGCGGCTGCAACGTCACCTGCAGCGGCGGGTGCGCTTCATTCCGGCGGGCGGGTTGGCCGCGGAGTGCCTGGCGTGGGAGCGCTTCGAGGAGATCAAGCTATTGCATGCGCACGCGCTGCGCAGCGCGAAGCCGAAACCGTGGCACGCCGCGCGCATCGGGCTGAAGAGACTGCGCTACACGGTGGAGAGCCTGTTGCCGGAACACCACGCGGCTTGGAACGAGAATTTGAAGCGGCTGCAGGATTTGCTGGGCGACATCCACGACCTGGACGTGTTGGCGGAGCGAGTCAAGGCGGAAGCGCGCGTGGCCGGGCCGGCGCGTAAGGCGTGGAAAGAGAATCTGCTGAGGGAACGCAACAAGCGGGTGCAAACGTACCGGCAGTTGACGCTGGGAAAGGCCAGTATCTGGAACAAGTGGCGGCACGCTTTGCCGCATGGGGAGCGGCTGGAGCAGGCCTCCTTTGCTCGCTTAAAAGCCACCGCGCGGGCGGCGCACGCGAAGCCGCGCAAAGCGGGGCGGGTGGCGAGGATTGCTCTGAGGATTTTCGATTTGCTGCGGCGGGGGAAGGCCGGGCCGCTCTTCGCGGAGGCCAGTATGCAAAGAAATTTGCGCGCCGCTTGCTTACTGCAAGCCGTGGGACAACAGCACAAACACCGGCGGAAGGAAGCGTGCAAATTCCTGGGCGGCATCAACGCGCCGCCGCGTTGGACGCGTGAGGATTGGCAGTTGGTCGGCTTGGCGGTGCGTTTTCACCGCGGAGCGGAGCCGGCGGCGGATGACAGTAAATTTGGAAAATTAGCCACGGCAGGACAGGAAAAGGTGCGCGCGCTGGCGGGTGTGCTGCGCCTGGCGCGGGTGCTGTACAAATGCGACATCACCACCGCTACGGGATTGAAGCTGGAGAATGCGTCGGAGGCGATCACGCTGTTCGTTCCGAATCTGGCGGATAACCTGGAGATGGCCGCAAAAATTGCGGCCGGAAAACATCTGCTCGAAACCGTGCTGGGCAAGCCGCTGGTGGTGCGCACCGCGCAGAAGGCTGCGAAAGTGGTCGAGTTGGCAGAAGTCCAACCGCAGCCGGTGCTTTACGCCGTGGCCAGCGCGTCGGATTAAATGATTCCTCGCTTTACCACGGTCGCCTGGCGTTGACTTGTATCGCATCCTGACCTAGTATCCGCGGCATACTTTCACGGGGACATGAGGCCGAGTGCATGGGCGACTGGATTCACATACAGGCAGACCCTTCCGAACAGCTAATGCAGTTGCATCATTTCTCGATCATGAAACGCCACGCCAGCGGAACGGGGAGCGTGCCCTTTTCCATCACTGTGAAGGAGTTTGCGGTGCCGCCTCCGGGGCAACGCATGCGGTATTACGCGGAAGCGGACAAGCCGGTGAATCAGAAGACCGCGTCATTCGTGCCCTGCGGGTGGGGCTCTTCGATTTTTTCCGCGCTGGGTGATTGCGTGCGGCTCATTCGTCAATTTCCCTACGAGGACGATCCCACATGATCCTGCATTTCACAAATAAGCCGATTGGACCGGGTGCGGCGGTGCTTTCCATTCAGGGCAACATTCATTGCGGACCGGAGTGCGTGCGGCTGGAGCAGGAAGTGGACAAGCTGATCGCGGCACACGATACGCGAGTGATCCTCGATATGGCCGGAGTAACACACGCGGACAGCGCCGCGATCGGAGCGATGGTGCGGTGCCTGACCAAGCTGAAGGCGAAAGGTGGGGCGATGCGAGTGGCGGCGGCGCAGCCCATGATTGTGTATAGC
>DATCOK010000035.1:0-3194 GCA_036564765.1 Candidatus Acidiferrum sp.
ACTCCGCGTTGGTCGCGCCCGTGCGTATCGGCGATGGCGCTTTCATCGCCGCCGGCTCCACCATCACGGAAAATGTACCGCCCAACGGACTGGGTATCGCTCGCGGCCGCCAGATGAACAAGGCCGGCTGGGCCAACAAAAAACGCCGCGAACTCGCGGCCGCGCCACTCGCGACAAAATCCACCGCGAAAAAATCGCGCCGCGCGCCAAAAAAACGCAAGCGTTGACCCTTCTTCGACCTTTTACGGCTTCCGCGCGCCCTGTGTTAAAATAAGTCTCCCCACAATTCACAGGGAGCCGCCGCCGCATGAAATTTGGAGTCGTCGTCTTTCCGGGATCCAACTGCGACCACGACGCGTTCTACGCCATCAGCAACGTGCTGCATCAGCCGGTGGAATTCATCTGGCATCAATCCGAGGATTTGGCCAATTGCGACGCGGTGATTCTGCCCGGCGGTTTCGCTCACGGCGATTATCTGCGCACCGGAGCCATCGCGCGTTTTTCTCCAGTAATGAAGTCGGTGGAGAAATTTGCGAAGTCCGGCGGCTTGGTACTGGGCATCTGCAACGGTTTTCAAATTCTGCTCGAAGCTGGACTATTACCCGGCGCGGTCATGCGCAACGTCGGCCTGCGGTATATCTGCCGCCATGTGCACATCCGCATCGAAAATACCGCCACGCCGTTCACCCAAGCCGCCGCCCCGGGACAAATCCTGAAAATTCCCATTGCCCACAACGACGGTAACTACACCTGCGATCCGCAAACGCTCGCGAACCTGAAAAAGAATGAGCAAATCGTTTTTCGCTACACTTCGCCGGACGGGCGCGATGACGCCGCCGGCAATCCCAACGGCTCCATGGAAAATATCGCGGGCATTTGCAATCGCGACCGCAACGTCGCCGGATTGATGCCGCATCCCGAGCGCGCCGTGGAAACCGCGCTCGATTCCGCGGACGGCCTGGTTATTTTTCGGTCCATGGTGGAAGCTTTCGCCACGTCCGCGAAGGCCACTGCCTGAGTTTTGCGGTTACAGTTTTGTCGGGAAGCAACGAAGTGGTTTTTGCTAGGCAGGAAATTTGGCGACAGCGAGCGCGGAAATTAAAGTAACGAAGGAAATCGCCGCAGAGCACGGCCTCTCGGCCCCGGAATACGCGCGCGTGCAGGAAATTCTCGGCCGCGATCCCAACATCACCGAGCTGGGAATTTTCAGTGTGATGTGGAGCGAGCACTGCTCCTATAAATCCAGCAAGGTGCATCTCAAGCGCCTGCCGGTGCGCGGAAAACTGGTCGTCCAGGGCCCGGGAGAAAACGCCGGCGTCGTCGACATCGGCGACGGACTGGTTGCCGCCTTCAAAATCGAATCGCACAATCATCCGAGCTATGTCGAGCCGTTTCAGGGCGCCACCACCGGCGTTGGCGGCATCCTTCGCGATATTTTCACCATGGGCGCACGCCCCATCGCCATTCTCGATTCGCTGCGCTTCGGACCCATCACCACGGAGTCTTCCAAAATTCCTGGCATCGCCAAGGGCTACAACGCTTCCGCGCAAATTGTTTCGCCGGAAGCCATCGCCAAGAACCGCCGCATTCTCGACGGCGTCATTCGCGGTGTCGCCGGCTACGGAAATTCCTTCGGCGTCCCGACCATCGGCGGAGAAGTCTGCTTCGAGCCGTGTTACTCGCAAAATCCGCTCGTAAACGCTCTCGCACTCGGCATTGCAAAAAAAGAAGATCTCTTTTTCGCCAAAGCCCGAGGCAACGGTAATCCAGTCATCTACGTCGGTGCAAAAACCGGCCGCGACGGCATCCACGGGGCGTCCCTGTTGGCCTCCGCGGAATTCACCGAAGAGTCGAAACAGAAACGCCCCAATGTGCAGGTCGGCGATCCCTTCGTCGAAAAATTATTGTTGGAAGCCTGCCTTGAAGCCATGGCTACCGGCGCGGTCGTGGCCATTCAGGATATGGGCGCCGCCGGCCTCACGTGTTCGACCACGGAAATGGCTTCGCGCGGTGGCACCGGCATCGAGATCGATCTGGCGCGCGTGCCACAACGCGAAACCGGGATGACCCCGTATGAAATCATGCTCAGCGAATCGCAGGAGCGCATGTTGCTCGTCGCCGAAAAAGGCCGTGAGCGCGAAGTTCTGCAGGTTTTCAAGAAGTGGGGCCTGGACGCCGTGGTTGTCGGCGAAGTGGCTGACGGCGGAATGCTGCGCGTCAAGGATCACGGCAAGACCGTCGCAGAAATTCCCGCGCATCCGCTCGCCGAAGAAGGCCCGGTGTATCAACGACCGCTCGCCGCTCCGGCGCAACGGGATGAATCAGCCGCTGATTGGTTTGTTTTCTCCGCCGACAATAAAAATCTCACCGAGAATTTCAAGCGCCTGCTGGCGTCCCCTGCGATTTCGTCCAAGCGCTGGATCACCGAGCAGTACGACACTATGGTGCGGACCAACACGCTGGCCGTTCCCGGCGCCAGCGATGCTGCCGTCGTGCGCATCAAGGGCACCAAGCGCGCACTGGCACTGGCCACCGACGGCAACGGCCGCTGGTGCCAACTCAATCCGCGCCTCGGCGCCATGCACGCCGTCGCGGAAGCCGGGCGCAACGTGGCCTGCTCCGGCGCCAAGCCCATCGCCGCCACCAATTGCTTAAATTTCGGCAGCCCCGAAAAGCCGGAGGTGATGTGGCAATTCAGCGAAGCCATCGACGGCCTAACCGCCGCCTGCAACGAACTCGAGACGCCCATAACTGGTGGCAATGTCAGCTTCTACAACGAGACTCTCGGCGCTTCGATTTATCCCACGCCGGTCATCGGAATTCTCGGCGTCATCGAAGACGCCAGTAATGTTTTGAAACTGCATTTCCGCAACGAAGGGGACATCATCCTGTTGTTGGACGGTGTTCAAACCGACCAATCAGGTACAAATTCGGGCGACCACAATCCCGAACTCGCTCGCGAATTTTCTTCTTCGGAATATTCCAAAACCATCTCTGGTATCGTTGCCGGCCAACCTCCGGCCATCGACCTGGCCGCCGAAAAGCTCCTGCAACAATGCATGGTCGCGCTCGCCGCGTCGCGCTCCATCCAATCCGCGCACGATCTCAGCGATGGCGGCCTGGCCGTCTCGCTCGCCGAATCCTGTTTCGCAGCAACTAATTTGGGAGCCTCCATCGAGCTCAAAGAGAAATTC
>DATCOK010000036.1:0-1773 GCA_036564765.1 Candidatus Acidiferrum sp.
CGCCAGCACCGCCCCGATATACGGCACCATGTTCAACAAGCCCGACACAATCCCTGTCAAGATCGGGTAGTCCAGCCCCATAAACCAGAAAAATAAACTGCTCGCGGTAATCACCACCGCGGTCACCAGGCACATCCCCACCAGATAATCCCGCAGCACGTCGCGCAAATCTTCCAGCGTCTCCTTCACTGCCGTCCGCCGCGACACCGGAAAGAGTTGCAGCGTTCCGTGCCAAACTTCCTGTTTCCCCGCCAGCATGAAAAAAACGAGGAACGGCACGAATGTCACTTCCAGCACCAGCGCGTACAGTGAACCGACAATCCGCACCACCAGCGCCCGCAAGGCGTTTTGTGCCCCGGCTTCCGCGCGCGCGTGCGATTCCTCCGGTTCTTTGCTCTGCGTTACCTGTCTCTCAATGCCATTGATCTTGGCTTCCACCGTGTCCACAACTTGGTGAATCATGCCTCCGTATTTCGGCCAGTTCGCCGCAAAATCCGAGGCTCGCGAACTCACCATGTACCCCACCGCCACCAGCACCGCAATCAAGACCAATACCGTAACCATCGACGCCAGCGTCCGCGAAATCCCCAACCGTTCCAGATACTCCACCACCGGATCCAGAAAGTAAGCGATCAAAATCGATAGCAGCAGCGTGATCACCACACCCGCTGCGTAATACAAAAATGTCAGAATCAGCGCCGCCGCCAGCAGATTTAAACTCACGTTCGAACTTGAGATCCGCGTCTCACGCCGCGGCTCCGGCACCGTCAGGAAGGGCTCCATGCTCGACACGGTAGCATATTCGCGCGGCCTGTCAGCAGGTTGCTCGCCGAATGTTCAACCCCTCCATCCGGAATCCACATCTTGATTTTCGGATCACGCGTCAACGATTCGAAATGGAAACAACGCGCATATTTCGCAACGTACTCGCCCCATATCCGCGTGCTAAACTTTTTGCGTTGGCTGCTCGCGCCGCAGCGTTTCATTCGAGGACTCACCGGCTACGCTACGTAATCTGAAAATTTCTATCCATGGCTAAATCACTTTTTGGTACCGATGGCATTCGTGGTGTCCCCGGCACTCCGCCGCTCGACGACGCCACTCTTTTCTCCATCGGCCGCGCCCTCGGCGACTATCTCCTCCGCGAACATCCCGCCGCGCGCGTCCTCATCGGCATGGACACCCGCGAATCCGGACCGCATCTTGCCGAGATTCTCGCCGCGGGTCTCGCCCAATCCGGCGCTTCCGTGGCCTTCGCCGGAGTCATCACCACTCCCGGTGTCGCCTGCCTCGTGCGCCAGAACGACTTCGCTGCTGGCGTCGTCATCTCCGCTTCCCACAATCCTTTTCACGATAATGGCGTCAAACTTTTTTCCCACGCCGGAATGAAATTCCCGGACGCCGTGGAGGAACTCCTCGAAGCAGACATTCTCGCCCACCGCGAAAATTATCAGCCGCAGCCTGTGAACAACTCGATGTTATCCGCCGACGAATCGCTGGACGCCGAATACCTCGACTATCTCCGCAGCCGTATCATTCCCGGCGCAAAACTGCAGGGCTTGCGCATCGTCCTCGATTGCGCCAACGGCGCCGCCTATAAACTTGGTCCCCAACTCTTCCGCTCGCTCGGAGCCGAGGTTATCGCCATCGGCGTTTCTCCCGATGGCCGCAACATCAATGCCAGCTGCGGCTCACTCCACCTCGAAGGCCTGCGCCAGCGCGTCGTCGCGGAGCGCGCCACCCTCGGCGTCGCTTTCGATGGCGACGCCGACC
>DATCOK010000037.1:0-5756 GCA_036564765.1 Candidatus Acidiferrum sp.
ATCACGCGGTGGACCGCAATACGCAGGGCAAGCAGCAGCCGAAGCAAACAACTCCAGATTCCTCTCAGAGCGACGAGTAGTGGTTTCGTTTGGCGCCTGCGTGGGGCGCGTCCATATTGGTTCTTGTCTCTGGCGAGGTGGGCGGTAGTGTTGATTGACGGTCCATAGAGCGTACCGTATTCTGGCTTTGTCGCGCTAAAGCGGATGCGAGGGGTGTAGTGATGCCGGTTCAGAAGACCGAAAAGATTTGGCACAATGGAAAATGGATTAACTGGGACGACGCGCAGCTGCATGTGTTGTCGCACGTGGTGAGCTACGGATCGGCGGTATTTGAAGGCATACGCTGCTACGAAACCACGCAGGGCCCGGCGATTTTTCGTTTGCGCGAACACATGGACCGGCTGGTCAACTCCGCGAAAATTTATCGCATGGATTTGCCGTACACCGCGGAAGAGTTTGGGAACGCCGCGACCGAACTGGTGCGGCTGAACAAGCTGAATTCGTGTTACGTGAAACCCATCGTGCTGCGCGGCTACGGCGAAGTGGGCGTGAACCCGCTGAATTCGCCGATCGAAGTGTATATGGCGTGCTGGTCTTGGGGCGCGTACCTGGGGCCGGAGGCGCTGACCAAGGGCGTAGATATTGGAGTGAGTTCGTGGACGCGCATTGCGCCGAATACGCTGCCGGCGATGTCCAAGGCCGCGGCGAATTACATGAACTCGCAGCTGATTCGCATGGAGGCATCTTTCAACGGCTACGCGGAAGGAATTGCGTTGGACTCCGGCGGGCACGTGAGCGAAGGCTCGGGAATGAATGTGTTTCTGGTGCACGACGGGACGCTGTATACGCCGCCGCTGGCGACCAGCATTTTGCCCGGCATTACGCGGGACACGGTGGTCAAGCTGGCGACGGATCTGGGCATACCGGTGAAAGAATCGGTGATTCCACGCGAAATGCTGTACATCGTGGATGAAGTTTTCTTCGTAGGTACGGCGGTGGAGATTACGCCGATTCGTTCGGTGGATCACATCACGGTGGGCAAGGGCGAGGCCGGACCGATCACGCGGAAACTGCAGGAAGAGTTTTTTGGGGTGACCAGCGGGAAGAAAGCGGATCGCCACAAGTGGTTGACGCCGGTGAACAGCCCGGTGGCCGCGACTTCGCGCTAAGAGTCGGCGTTTCTCCAAGTACATTCTTGATTGTAGACATGATTTTGAGCGGTATTTCTCCGTTTCGGAACCTTTCCGCGCGCTTGTGGTAGTCCCGCCGCGCACTTCACGCTAAAATCATAAGCGTTTCGCCACGTGGCATTTAGCGGCCCGGAGGATTTCTGCATGTACACCAACGCGCAAAAGCTGACCGCGGAATTTCTGGGGACCTTCGCCATCGTGTTTTTTGGCGAGGGGGCGCTGTGCGCGGATCAGTTCATGCACGGGACCGCAAATATCGGGCTGATTGGGGTGGCCTTCGCGCATGGATTGGCGCTGGCGATCATGATTTCGGCGCTGGGGCATATTTCGGGCGGTCATTTTAATCCGGCGGTGACCATCGGTTTCTGGGTGACCAAGCGACTGAATACTCTGGATGTATTTTTGTACTGGGTGGCGCAACTGGCGGGAGCGATTGCCGCGGCGTTTTTGTTGAAGGCGGTGATTCCCTATGAAGCGTGGAGAGGCGTGGCGCTGGGCACGCCAGAGTTCGCGCGGGATTTCCCGCGGTGGGCCGGAATGGCGCTCGAAGCTACGGGGACATTTTTTCTAGTGTGGGTGGTGTTTGCGACCATGCTGGATGAACGCGGAACCTTTCGCTCGACTTCAGGATTCGCGGCGGGAATCGCGTACGCGCTGGGAATTATCGTGGCGGGGCCGTTCACCGGCGGGGCGTTGAATCCGGCGCGGGCGTTCGGGCCGGCGCTGGCGGCGGCGCACTGGGCCAATCAAGGGGTGTTCTGGGTCGGGCCGCTCGCCGGTGGATTTGCCGCGGCGCTGTTGTACGACGCGCTTTATCTAAGGCGCGGGGAAATTTAGCGCGAGTCACGAAGATGACAGCCTTTGTTCGCGCTTTTTCGTGTGTCCTTTCCATATCTAGTTCCATTAACTAGCCTGTAACGCGGGACTGCGGGATTTCTTGTGGCGCACTGGGACGGATGCTAGTGTGCAAGAAAGCAGCACTCTTGCGGAGAATCAATCGCTATGGCCTTAAGCATCGACGACCTGTTGCGCCGCGCGGTGGAAAGCAAAGCTTCCGACTTGCATTTGAAGGTCGGCAACCACCCGTATCTCCGCATTGATGGCGTGCTTTTGCCGCTTTCTGATGTGCCGCGAGTAACGCCGGAAGAGATGCTGTCGATGGCGTTCAGCATGATGACCAACCGGCAGAAGCAAAAATTTAAAGAGACCGCCGAGTTGGATATGGCGTACGGCGTAGCGGGCCTGGGGCGCTTCCGCGTGAACGTGTTTCAACAGCGCGGGAACGTCGGCATGGTGCTGCGCGTAATTCCCACCAAGATTCGGACTTCGGAAGAGTTGAATTTGCCGTCGGTGATCAATCGCATCTGCGAAGAGCAGCGCGGGTTGGTGCTGGTGACGGGGACGACCGGTTCCGGTAAGTCCACGACCCTGGCGGCGATGATTGATCGCATCAATGCGAATCGCTCCGATCACTTGATCACGATTGAAGACCCCATTGAGTTTTTGCATCGCGACAAGCGTAGCTTTATCAACCAGCGCGAAGTGGAAGTGGATACCGCGAATTTCTCGACGGCCTTACGCGCGGCTTTGCGTCAGGATCCGGACGTAATTCTGGTCGGCGAAATGCGCGACTTGGAGACGATTTCGACCGCGCTGCTGGCCGCGGAAACGGGCCACCTGGTGCTTTCGACTTTGCACACATTGGATGCCACCGAAACGATTCAGCGCATCATTGCGGTGTTCCCCCCTCCGGAACAAAAACAGATTCGCTTACAGTTAGCGGCAACTTTAAAGGCGGTGGTTTCGCAACGCCTGGTTCGTCGAGCCGATGACCAAGGGCGCGTGCCGGCGGTCGAAATCATGATTGCGACCGGGTATATCCGCGATTGCATCATCAACGCGGACAAGACACGGCTGATTCGCGACGCCATTGCCGCGGGTACCAGCCAATACGGCATGCAGACTTTCGATCAGTCGCTGTTCGATCTGTACACCAAGCAACTGATCACTCTCGATGAAGCGTTGATGCGCGCTTCGAATGCCGACGAATTCAAGCTGAGGATTCAGGGTGTGCGGTCGGCGTCGGATTCCGCTCGCGAAGAGATGGAACGGCAGATGGCGGATTTCGAGCGCTTCGCGCGCAAGTAATTTTCCCCTGTAGTTTTTTTCACCCACATCGTTTTGTTGGTTCGTGGCGCGCATGAGCGTGTGCTTGCGCCGTGACGGCGGACCTCCTATGCTCCCGGTATGTTTGGCAAACCCCGCAAACTGGAGACCGAGACGGAATTGTACGAGACGGCGGTGAAGGCGCTGATGCGCCGGGCGCATTCCGTGCATGAGATGAAAAAGTCGCTGGAGCGGCGCACGGACGATAAAAGCATGGTCAAAGCGGTGCTGGATCGCTTGAAGCGGCAGGGGATGATCGACGATGCGCGGTATGCGAAGCAGTTCACGCGGCAGCGCGCGGAGATTCGCAAGCAGGGCAAATTTCGCATCGCGCGGGAGTTGCGCGCGCGAGGGATTCCCGACCGGCACATCGAGGTGGCGCTGGAGGAATCGGCGAAGGAGACCGACGAGCGGGCCATCGTGCGGCAGCGCATCGAGCGGAAGCTGAAATTGTTTCGCGGGGAGATTGACCAGCGCAAGATCGCTTCGCTGTTTCGTAGTTTGCTGCGGGCGGGTTTTCCAGCGGACATTATTCGAGCAGAGTTGCGCGCGGTGACGCGCGAAGAGGTTCCGGCGATCGAGAATGCCGTGGATGCGGATTCCGCGTAGCCTGGCAACGTGCGTGGCACTTCTCGGGCACTTCTTGGTCGCTCTGGCGACCTCTGCGATACTGTCTGGACGATTTCCTTACGAGATTTGAGGTTTACGTGACTGGCAACGAAATTCGCGCCACATTTCTGAAATTTTTTGAGCAGAACGGGCACCGCATCGTGCGCAGCAGTTCGCTGGTGCCGCATGGCGACCCGACGCTACTGTTTACCAACGCAGGGATGAACCAGTTCAAGGATGTTTTTCTGGGACTGGAGCAGCGGGAATACCGGCGGGCGACCACGGCGCAGAAGTGCGTGCGCGCGGGCGGAAAACATAACGATCTGGAAAATGTGGGGTTCACCAAGCGGCATCACACGTTCTTTGAAATGATGGGGAATTTTTCGTTTGGGGATTATTTCAAGAAAGAGGCGGTGGCCTTTGCGTGGTCGCTGATTACTTCGCCGGAATGGTTCGCGATTCCCAAGGACAAGTTGTACGTGACGATTTTTGGAGGAGCAGAAGTTGCGCCCGGGAATAAATTGGGCGTGGATGAAGAGGCGCGCAAGCACTGGCTAGGCGAGGACGTTGCGGCGGTACGGATCTACGCGATACCCGGGCTGAAGGATAATTTCTGGGCCATGGGCGACACCGGGCCGTGCGGGCCATGCAGCGAAATTCACTACGACATGGGCGCGGTCGCATCGGACGAAGGGCATGCGGATTGCCAGTTCCCTTGCGACTGCGGGCGGTATGTCGAAATCTGGAACCTGGTGTTTATGCAGTTCAATCGCGACGTGAGCGGGGCCCTGACGCCGCTACCGAAACCGTCGATTGATACCGGCGCGGGGCTGGAGCGGCTGGCGGCGGTGATTCAGGGGAAGCTCAGCAATTTCGATACGGATTTATTTGTGCCGTTGATTGAGAAAGCGGCACAACTGACCGGGTCGCGCACGGGAATGAACGAGAAGTCGGATGCCTCGCTGCGGATTATCGCGGATCACGCGCGGGCGGCGACGTTCCTGGTGTCAGACGGCGTAATCCCTTCCAACGAAGGGCGCGGATACGTGCTGCGCAAGATTATTCGGAGGGCGCTGCGCCACGCGAATTTGTTGCAAGCAGGGGCCGGTACGCAAGCCACGGTGTTGCCAGGGATGGCCGATGCGGTGGTGCTGGAGATGGGCGAAGCGTATCCGGAGTTGAAGGAAAACTTCGAGCGCGTGAAGCAGATTTTGCTGGGCGAAGAGCAGCGTTTCTCGCGGACGATTACGGTCGGCTTAAAGAAATTCTCGGAGTTTGCCGGTGACGGGGCCGCAGCGAGCGGAAACGGCGGCGGGGCGCTTTCGGGCGAGAAAGCTTTCATGCTGTACGACACGTACGGTTTGCCACGCGATTTTATCGAGGACGTGGCGCGCGACGCCGGGATTGTGGTGGAGTGGCCGAAATTCGAACGGGCCATGCAGGAGCAGCGTACGCGGGCGCGGGCGTCCTGGAAGGGCGGTACGAAGGAGTCGGCCAATCCGGCTTACGCAAAGATTGCGGATACTTTTAAGACCGAACCGGGATTTTATTTTGGAACGACGGCGAAGGATTGCCGCATCGAGGCGATCGTCACGAAACTTGGGCCGGCGAATGAACTGGCGGCGGGCGAACAAGGGGAAGTGGTGCTGGACCGCACGGCCATTTATGCGGAGTCCGGCGGGCAGATGGCGGATACCGGCGCGTTTTATGACGTTGCGGGCACGCAGAAGCTGGCGGATGTAAACGGGGCATTTTATCCGGTGGCGGGTCTGGTGGCGCACCGGGTGACGG
>DATCOK010000038.1:0-2449 GCA_036564765.1 Candidatus Acidiferrum sp.
GAAACTCCATATCAAAAAGATCGAGCCGTGGAGCGAGCATTTCCGTTCTCTGGACGCGAAGTATCTTGCTGATATTCGCGCGGCGGTGGAAAAGGCCGGCGGGATGATCGTGAATATTGCAGTGGATGGCGAGCACAGCCCGTACGCGGCGGACAAATCGCAGCGCGAGCAGGCGGTGGCGTTCAGCAAGAGCTGGGTGGATGCGGCGGCGGCAGTGGGTTCGCCGAGTATTCGCACGAATATGCCGAAGGCAGGCGATTCGGAGCCAAATGTTGAACGGGCGGCGGAGAGTTTGAAGCAAGTTGCAGATTACGCAGCGCGGAAAAATGTGGTGGTCAATCTCGAGAACGATAATCCGGTTAGCGAAGATCCGTTTCTTATTGTGCAGGTGATCGAGAAGGTGAACAGCCCGTGGCTGCATGCGCTTCCGGATTTTGCGAATACGCTGACGACCGGACGCGAAGAACATGCCTACAGCGGGGTGCGCGCCATGTTCGCGCGCGCATACAACATCAGCCACGTGAAGGCCCTGGAGGTCAACGAGGCCGGCAAGACGTTTCGCGTGGACATGGCTAAAACGTTTGGCATGATGAAGGATGCGAAGTATAAAGGATACTGCTCGATGGAGTTTGATAGTCCGGGCGACCCTTACAAAGGAACCGCGGAGTTGATCGAGACGACGCTGCGACATCTAACCTAACCTGCCCACGATGCCCTTCCCCCCGACGAAACACCCAACACAGGAGGTTTGCTCATGATTGTAGGAGTGCCGCGCGAAATTTATCCGGGCGAGCGGCGCGTGGCGCTGGTGCCGGGGGTGCTTGCGAGCCTGGCGAAAGCCGGCATGGAAGTAGTGGTCGAGGCGGGCTGCGGCGCGAGCGCGGGATATCCGGACGCGGAGTATGCGGCAAAGGGCGCAAAGGTGGCGGCGAGCCGCGCGGAAGTGTTTGGCACAGCGGACGTGATCGTGCAGGTGCTGTGTTACGGCGCGAACGACAAGAATGGTAGCGAAGATGTTTCGCTGCTGCGGCGGGACCAAGGGCTGATCGGATTTTTACGGCCGCTGGGATCGGCAGAGAGCGTGCAACAGATCGCCGCAAGCGGGGCGCGGGCGTTTGCGGTGGAATTGATGCCGCGCACCACGCGGGCGCAGAGCATGGACGTGCTGTCGTCGATGGCCACGATCAGCGGATACAAGGCAGTTCTGCTGGCGGCGGACACTCTGCCCAGGATTTTTCCAATGCTGTCGACGGCGGCGGGAACGGTGACCCCGGCGCGCGTTTTTATTATTGGCGCGGGGGTGGCGGGATTGCAGGCCATTGCCACGGCGCGGAGACTGGGCGCGGTGACTTCGGCGTACGACATGCGACCGGTGGCGAAAGAACAAGTGATGAGCCTCGGCGGGCGCTTCGTGGAACTGCCGATTGAAGCGAAGGACGCGCAGGACGCCAGCGGGTATGCCAAGGCGCAGGACGAGGAGTTCTATCGCAAGCAGCGGGAGTTGCTTGGCAAAGTGGTGGCGGAGAGCGATGTGGTAATTACCACGGCGGTGATTCCCGGGAAAAAGGCGCCGGTGCTGGTGACCGGCGAGATGGTGGAGAAAATGGCGCCGGGCTCGGTGATCGTGGATTTGGCGGCGGAACGCGGCGGCAATTGCGAGTTGACGGTGCCGGGGGAAATTGCGGAGCGCAGCGGCGTGACGCTGGTGGGCTTGTTCAATCTGGCGAGCTGCGTGCCGTATCACGCGAGCCAGATGTACGCAAAAAATATAGCGACCTTCCTGTTGCACATTGTGAAGGACGGGAAGCTGCGGCTCGATACGCAGGACGATATTATTCGCGACACGTTGTTGACCGACGGCGGGGAGATTGTGAACAAGCGTTTGCGAGAATTGTATTCCCTGCCGGCTTTGGCGGGCTCGAACGCAGGTGCGGCGGGGGTTGGGGAGGCGACCAAGGGATGAAACTGGATCTGTTCAACAGTCTCTACGTGTTCATGCTGGCGGCGTTCATCGGGTTTGAAGTGATCCGGCGAGTGTCGCCGCTGCTGCATACGCCGCTGATGTCGCTGACCAATGCACTGGATGCCATCGCGGTGGTGGGCGCAATTATTCTGGCGGGCGAGCATAAGTCGAACTTCTCGACAATTCTGGGGACGATTGCGATTGTGGCGGCGACCAGCAACATCGTGGGCGGATTTATTATTACCGACCGCATGTTGAAAATGTTCAAACTCAGCGGGCCGAAAAAATCATGATGTCAGAGGCGGCCGCGCTGCAGGTGATGGAAGTTACCTACCTGATTGCCTCAGCACTGTTTATTTTGTCACTGAAATGGATGAGCTCGCCGGCTACGGCGCGGCGCGGAGTGTGGGCCGGCGAGTTGGGGATGTTGCTGGCGATCATCGGGACGCTGTTGCACCACGGCATGGACTACAAGTGGGTGGCGAC
>DATCOK010000039.1:0-2996 GCA_036564765.1 Candidatus Acidiferrum sp.
CACTCCGCCGCTCTACGGACTCACTTCCGAAGAAGTCCGCTCGCGCAGCGTCGCCAGTTAGCGCTTCGCTCCCGCCAATTCCGGTTCAGCATCCGCACTTGCGGCCTCGACGGTAACTGCCGCGGGTTGCTCGATCACGGCCGCCACTTCTTTCGACGCCAGCATGCTCACCGCCACCTCATACAACTTGGAGCGCAACTGGTAGCGTTCGCTCGCGCGCGTAATGTACCGCACTCCCAGTTCGATTCCGCCAATCACCGGCCGCACGTTGATCGCCGGCGCCGCCGACAACACGCTCATGTCCCGCGAACGCGCCGCCCGCTTCCATTCCTTCTCCGCCAGCCCGGCGCTTTCCGCCGTCACTTCCATCACCTTCGCGTGAATGGCATCCACCACCGGAACTGGATCTTTGCCCGCCGGCAACACAATCTGCAACTCATCCCACAGCCACTGCCCCGAAGTGGAGAAATTAAAATAGTGCCCCTCGATCGCAAAACTGTTGGTAAATGTCACGCGTCGTCCCGTAGGATGGCCCGAGTCGGTCCAGTTTCCCATCTCCAGCAGCACCGTGTGAAACATCCCCAGTTCCACAACTTCGCCGCTCACTCCGTTAATCTCCACCCAGTCGCCCAGGCGAATCCCGTTTCGGCCCATTAGTACAAACCACCCCACAAAGCTGACGATGAAATCCTTCAATGCCACGGTAAGACCCGCGCCGGCCAATCCGAGAAATGTCCCCAGTTGGCTCGGCGGCCCAAAAGTCACCAGCAGCGTCATCAGCACGGCAAAAATCTGCAGCGTCAACCGCGTCACCGTGCGCAGCGTCTCCACCTGCCTGCGCGCTAGAGGCAACTTGCCCAGCAACCGTTCCGTCCACGTGCTGACGAAAATGGCCATCAACAAAATCGACAGAATAACCGTCACGCCCCAGATGGCCCGCCGCAACGTGCTGCGCTGCTTTCCACTGACCACCGTCGACCACTTCTCATACACCGCGGCCAAATCTTTGTACGTCTCGATGCGCTTATCGAACGTCGCCAACTCATTCTGCTGGGCGGCACGTTCCTTGGTCGCCTTGACTAAAGTGGCCGCCTGTTCATGCGCGCGCGCCACATCCGTCGCAACCGTAGCCGTCGCCGGAGCTGCCGACACGGAACCAGTTTCGGTACCATTCCGCGTCGCTACAGCGGACTTCGCCGGCGCAGTGACCGTGGCCGTACCCGAAGCACCTGTCGCCGCAGCAATTTTTTCCGTCTTCGCGGCTCGAACCGACTTGCTGCCCTCCACGGTAGCCACCAGCACATCGTGCCGCGTCGAAAGCGAACCCGCAGCCGTTGCGGCATCCTGCCTCGCCTGTCCCAACTGCGTTTGCTTCTGATACAAGCTGTACCACTGCTGCAAGCGGTGCACCAGCCCGCCGGGCTGCGGCGCATTTGCAGCCGCCGACAACGTCGGCGTCTCGTGCGCCGCCGCCTCATGCTCCTGCACCATGGCTTGAATCCGGCCCTTCGGGTCCCCGCCCTCGCGAATCAAATCCTGCCTGGCATCCTCAACTTCATCCTGATCCAGATCCAGTTGTGCTTTCGCGATCGCCAACGCATCGCCCGCCGAAATTTTCTTCTCGCCCTGAGCCTTGGCTTCCTCGGCCGTAAGCTGCTCGATCCGCGCCTTGTCGTTCTCGTACGCCGACTCTGCTTTAGCCAGATGCTTCTGAATCACTTTAGCTTCGGCCGTCAAAGCCGGTGGATGCTCCGCGGCACTCCGCAATGCCGCCGCAAACGCCAGATCCACTTCGTGATCCGCCAATCGCAGCGCCTCTTGCGCCAGCGGCGCTTCATCCTCGCCCGTCGCTAGCACCGCCAGCCGTTGCGCGGTGGTCAGCGGCGTTTGATCGACAAAACCCGGCTGCCCAGCGACGTTCTGGTCCGTATCGAAAATCCCGGAAGAAGTTACCGACGTATTCGTTCGAAATAATCCATACGCAGCAGCCGCCAGCAACAACACCAGCGCCACCGCCACGATTTTTTGCCGCTTGCTCATAAAGCCTCACTCACCATCTTAAGAGCCTCATCGCCAGAAAAACCTGCCGATGTGCTCTGCGGTTCGCGTCAGCAACGTCACTCATACGGCAAGCCTCGGCCACCTTTAACACTTCTTAATAGAGGGGATTTGCGTGCCCACGCATCCGTCGCCCGCACAGGCACAAAAACAAAAAACGCCTCCGAACCTCCGGAGGCGTTTCCATCCATTCTGATAATTCCTCGCTCTATAGGTAATCCCGCGAAGGCCCTTCCAGAAACGCCCGCAACTTGCGCGAACGCGAAGGATGCCGCAACTTGCGCAACGCCTTGGCCTCTATCTGCCGGATGCGCTCGCGTGTCACCGCAAACGATTGGCCAACTTCTTCCAACGTGTGCTCGCTGCCATCGTCCAGCCCAAAGCGCATCTTGATGACCTTCTCTTCGCGCGGCGTCAGCGTCTTCAGCACCGAAGAAGTCTGCTCCTTCAGGTTCAAATTGATAACCGCATCCGACGGCGAAACCACCGCTTTATCCTCAATGAAGTCGCCCAGGTGCGAATCCTCTTCTTCTCCGATGGGCGTCTCCAGCGAAATCGGCTCCTGCGCAATCTTCAGAACCTTGCGCACCTTCGCCACCGGAATGTCCATGCGCCGTGCAATTTCCTCGCTGGACGGCTCACGTCCCAGTTCCTGCACAAGTTGCCGGCTCGTGCGGATCAGCTTGTTGATCGTCTCGATCATGTGCACAGGAATACGGATCGTACGTGCCTGATCCGCAATGGCCCGCGTAATCGCCTGGCGAATCCACCACGTCGCATAGGTCGAAAACTTGTACCCGCGCCGATACTCGAACTTGTCCACCGCCTTCATCAGGCCGATGTTGCCTTCCTGAATCAGGTCGAGGAACTGCAGTCCGCGATTCGTATACTTCTTCGCGATCGACACCACCAGTCGAAGGTTCGCTTCAATCAGCTCC
>DATCOK010000040.1:0-3322 GCA_036564765.1 Candidatus Acidiferrum sp.
GTCGGGGATAACGCCCGCGAGGTCGGCTCCGTGGGCCTGCAGTAAATCGCAAATTTGCCGGCCAGTTTCGTCTTCTCCTACAACTCCCAGCACCGTTACGGTCACTCCCAGGCTGCGAAGATTTTCGGCCACGTTGCCGGCGCCCCCGAGCGTCGAAGAACGGCGTACCACATTCAGGATGGGGACGGGAGCTTCCGGGGAGATGCGCTCGATGTGGCCCCACAAATATTCGTCGAGCATTAAGTCGCCAACGACGGCGATGTGACAGCGAGGCAGATGATCGAGGAGGCTGGACAGATCCGCCAATTACCGTACCTCACCGGCAGATAATTTTTTGTGGGCCTGAGCAGCGGAAGTCACGAAAGCTTCTTCCACGATGCCGCACAGGATGTGAATGATCAGGGCGTGGCATTCCTGGATGCGCGGCGTGGAAGTGGATGGCACAGTGATGCAGATCTCGACCTCGGAGCGCAGTTTGCCGCCACTTTGGCCGGTGAGCCCGATGCGCCGCATGCCCAACTGCATGGCAGTTTCCAAGGCCCGCAAAATATTGGGGGAGTTGCCGCTCGTGGAAATAGCCAGGACCAAGTCGCCGGGCTTGCCGATGGCCGCAAGCTGCCGGGCAAACACTTCGGCAAAGCCGTAGTCGTTGGCGATGGCCGTCAGCGAGGAACCGTTGACGGTAAGAGCCACTGCGGCGAGAGCTTCGCGGTCTGCTTTGTAGCGTCCCACCAGTTCCGCGACGAAATGTTGCGCATCCGAGGCGCTGCCGCCGTTGCCGAAGGCGATGACTTTTCGACCGGAACGCAGACAGGCAGTGATGGCGTCCGCGGTTTCCGCAATCTCGCGGCCGGCAACGCGAGCCAGTTCCGCTTTCACGGCGATGCTTTCCTGAATTTCCTGAACTATTTTGTCCATCGAGAACTTGACGTTTTTGCCCCAGCCGCGGTTTCGCGCGGCGTGCTCGGCTATCGTAGTACTCCTTGATACGTAATCAGATTATCAAAACACCGGATGTGCACAGTTACGTAACAAGTCTATCGTTCAAGGCTTTCTCGCGGCAAATTGCATGCCACCACGTTGGACGGGTTGGAGGCCGTCTCGAAGACCTTTGAAAACAGCGAAGAAGGCACGAAAATCGCGGCGCCACAAGCGCAAAGCCGAATAGAAGGCCACGTGGGTTAGAAGAAATCCGAACACGAAAGTGGGCGCTTGCCACCAGCGCAGATGCTTGCGGGCCAGGAAGAGCATGTTGCGAGTGCTGAGATATTGGCGAAACTCCTGGCTGCCAGAGCCGAGAGATTTGACGGTTGTCGCCCCATCCCAGTGCCAGACGTGCGCGAGCGGAGCGAAGACCAGGCGATAGCCTTGACCGCGGAGACGAACGGACAAATCCAAATCCTCCACGTAGGCCCAGAAATTTTCGTCGAGCAGTCCCACTTCGCGCAACGCGGAACAGCGCAGCAGCATGGCACAGCCGGTGGCTTGAGAAATTTCCTGCGTGACATCGAATGCCGTGGTGTCGGTCTGTTTCCAGCCTCGCGTGGTTACGCGACTGGTCCAAAGGCTAAAGTCCGCACCGGCATACCAAAGCAGCATAGGGTTCTCGGCGAAGTAGATCTTAGGACAGACAGCGGCAATACGCGGATCGGCCTGCATGGCGGAAATCATCTGCGAAACGAAATCTTCGGCCACAAACGTATCGTTGTTGAGGAGCAGCGCGTATTCGCTGCCGCTGGCGAGTGCCTCGCGCAACGCCACATTGTTGGCGGCGCTGAAGCCGTAGTTTTTGTCGAGCGGGAGGAAGCGGACCGAGGGATATTTTCGCGTAACCAACGCTGCCGACCCGTCGGTGGAGGCGTTGTCGACCACCACGGTTTCGACGGGATCGCCAGTCTGGCGTGCGAGGCTATCGAGACAACCGGACAGCCATTCCTCACCGTTGTAGTTGAGCACGATCACGGTGCAGCGCGCGCCCACGTTAGCGCCCGGCACCGTGAACGGGCAACGGAGTTTGTTGCGTTGCCGGTTGCTCGCGCTCGGCTTGGGGCGCTTGGCTATCGCCGGAACCGAGATGATTGATCGTCGCAATCCAATCGAATGCTGGCGACAAGGCTTTACTGTCCAGATGGGTCGCTATGGCGGGAACGGGCACCCACAATTTCATGCGCGTACCAAAAAGAATTTGCGGCCAACCATAAAACCACGACTTAGCGATCATTTTTGCGAATAGAGGCTGGCGCACCGAGTGGCGGACGAATTCGAACGGATTGAAAAGCGCGTGCTTGGTAAGGCTGAGCCACAAGCTGCAATCGTGATTGCGCCAGCTGTAGGTGCGAAAAACGAGTTGCTTCTTTTGCAGTGTGGACTTGCGCGTAAGAAAGGTGAGGCAAGTGGACGCGGCGGTTCTCCAATGATGCTGGCCGTGAACACGAATCCATTTGGGGAAATGGTGAAGTTCGCAAGTATAGCAATCCAGATGATCGTAGGGAGAGACGAAATGCACGTCTTTAGTGGAGCGCAAGAAATCGATCATGCGATGAAACTCGCCCGGCAAATAGACGTAATCGTCTTCGGCAAAATAAACAATGTCGCTATCGGTTTGGCCCAGCAGAATATCCAGTTGCTTCCCAAAGGTCGCCTGGTTCCCAGCGGCTGGCAAGCGGATTAGTTCGAGATCCTGGGAATCGAAATATTTGGAGAAGAGCTGGGCGTATTCCTCGGGGCATCCGTCGAGTATGACCCACATTTTTGTGCGCAACGTTCCGAGCGATTCCTTGAACGAGCGCAAACAGATTTCCGACAGGTGCAATTTGTCGTCGCTAAAAGGCAGGCCTAGAGCGGGTTGGGAGACTTTCGGATAAATGCGATAGGCGATAGCGAGGTCGTAGTTGCTCATTGCTTTTCAAAAATCGCCACGTTTTTCCTAGTCCTGACGTGCCGAGTTCGGCTGGCCGGCTCTCTTTCTTGCTGGTTGCGAATCGCGAAGCTAGGGCTTGGTCGCCGTGGGCGACCATTGCGACACGATGATCCATTTTAAGCCGCCCAAGTCGACCCTAGCGAAGGTAACGGTACCGGCCAGCGTCAGAGTTTTCTGGCCCATCAAATCGATATTGCCACCCGCTTGAAAAGTAACGGGGCCGCCCAAGGTGAAAAATGTAACGGTCTCACCAGGTCCCAGGCCGCTATGGATGGTGCTGATGGCGGTAGGAGACGGATTCAAACCGATGGAATGAACGCCCTGGATGTCAATCGCGGCTGCGGGAGAGATTTGGGTGGTGAGAGCGGAAGTAACGGGCAGGCGGCCGGGACCGTACAAGTT
>DATCOK010000041.1:0-6472 GCA_036564765.1 Candidatus Acidiferrum sp.
ACTCTGCTCTCCGTGCGTAACGTACCGGTTCGAGCGGTCTTCCGGATCAGGCTTGGTGTGAAACGTATCGCTCGCCGCATGCACGCCCACAAAGCCCAAGCCGTCGTGAATCGCATCGAGCATCGCTTGTTTCCCGCGCTCCGACATGGGCGGATGTTTATCGGTCCCTGGTGTCGTCAAATCGCCCGTCGTAAAAAACAGCAACGCCGAATGCGCTTGAAACTCTTTCGAATCAAAAATTCTTCCATCTTTCGTCGCCGTCACTTCAAAGCCGTGTTTCGTCCCCAGTGCGCGAACCGCTCGCTCCACGATGCTCGGATTTCCATCCTTCGTCTTCACCACGTCATGTTCCCAGCCCGACGACTTCGTGAACACCAACACCGAGCGCTTTCCCGCCGCCGGTAGCCTCCGGGACAACGCCAGGGTCGCCCCGGTCAACGCTGCGTTGCGAAGAAAAGTTCTGCGGCTCGGGCCTTCATGCGTCATCTGCGTTTCTCCTAAATAAGCATTACGACTTACACTTTTTACGACGTCGTTCTGCCAGCAACTTCAAATCCCAACCGCTGCGCGCACTCTCGCATTATCTCCGCTTCCCATGTGGGACGCCGCGGACTTCTTGCGTGTGTCAAGCTTGACGGAATCCGTCCAACTTCATGGAGGAAAACCGCAGCCGAGTGCTTATAAGCGGGTACCGGCGAGCGAAATGCCACGTTCCCCAGATGTTGTAATGCGTCCGACAGGGCGTAATATCCCGCATCCCCGCTCTCCCACATCCGGTCCCGCTCCGCGAATTTCTCGGGAGCAAACGTCGCCAGCCCCAATAAATAGTCCGATCCATACTCAATCATGTCGATGCCCAAATCGTTGCCCGTGTAAATCCGAAATTCCGGGCGGTATTCATCCCGCAGCGCGAGTCGCTCCAGTTCAGTAACTCTATCGAGCGAAGAGTGCTTCAGCCCGGTAATCTCCGGAATATTGAGGACCCCCAGAAATGTTTCCCGATCAAAAATCTCGCCATTCGGCGCGAACATGCGGCCTAATTCGAACCCCAACACACTTTCATGTCCCCGCGCCGCCGCCGCATACACCGCAATTTTCTCGCTCGCTGATTTTCCGTGCAACCGAGCGGTCTGAAAGAGTATCGGTGTCGCTCCCATCTCCACAATGGCATCCATTTGCCGCCGGTACAACGCGACAATATCGCCAGCCTGTCCCTCGATATACGCTCCAGCAACAAACAGCGCACCGTCCCCCAACGCCTCGCGCGCCCACCGCAGCACATCTAACTTTTCCGCTTCACTCAGATAATTCACATAGCCGGTGTCCATGTTCACGGCGTTCCTCAGCCCAGCGCGATGCGTAGCGATTAGGTGCCGCTGAAATGCATCCACAGCAATACTTCCGTCAGCCTCATAGGGCAGCAGCGCCGCGGCAATCCCTTCAACTTTCCGCCGAACGATGCGGCGTTTGTCAAATGCTTCAATGCTCATATTCATTTCGAACTCAAATTCCTGTAATCCGCAAATCCGAAGTTGCATTTAGTCGAGCGCCATCCGCCTCCAACCAAATCATGCCTTCGCTTTCGCGGCGGCAAGTCGCGCCGCATACTCCGAGTTTTTGTAATAAGCGTCTAGCGGGTAGCACCCGGACGGCAACCCTTTCCTCGGCGCGGTCGTGCAATCACTGAACGTGCGGCACACCTTCTTGTGCTGCAAGGTGTTCCCCGCCGATGCATCCCACAACACCTCTGGATAAGACAGCGCCATGCGACCGAGTGCCACAAGGTCCACCCAGCCCTCTCGCAGCGCCGCCTGTGCCACATGCGGCAGAAAGTCCTGCAAGTAAGTGTACGCACTGCCCACAAAGATCAGTTTTGGGAATTTCTGCTTCAACCGCCGCGTAGCCTCCATCTGCCGCGCCACACCGACCAACGGATCTTCAGGCGGCTGATAACCGTCCGAAGGCGGATACAGTGCCGGCCGCTGGATGTGCGGCGTGTAGTAAGGACTGCCTGCCGTGATATTCACCAGATAAATTTGAAGCTCTTCGAGCAGCGCCAGAAATTTTTCGCCCTCGGCGAAACTTGACGAGGTTGGATTCTGCTCGTCCACCCCAAATCCCCAGCGATACGGAATCAACCCGTCATATTTTTCAGCGATTCCCGGTCCAGGCTTTTGCGGCTTCGAGCGCGCCGGATCCGCGACGAACGGCACGCTATCAAAAATTGAGACGCGCACCGCGATCTGCAACCCCGGTACATTGGCGCGAATCTCCTCCGCCACCTCGCGCAAGAATCGCGTACGATTCTCAAAACTTCCCCCGTACTTCCCTTCCCGCGTGTGCGCACTCAAGAATTCATGTCCCAAATAGCCGTGACAATGCTTCAGGTCGACAAAATCAAAGCCGGCATCCCTGCCCAATTTCGCCGCTTGCACAAAACTTTCTATGATTCCGCTGATTTCTCCGTCCGTCAGCAACGGATAATCCGAGCCGAGGCCCAGCCTGCGGTCCAGGATCGGATGGCGATACAGAATGCGCGGCTGCGGCTTCGTGTGTTCGTTCGGTCGGCAATAGCGCCCCGAGTGCGTAAGCTGCAACCCCATCAGCAAGCCGTCGTCCGACCCCGCGGTCTCGCGATGTCCTGCCAGCAAAGAGTCGCGCAACCGCTCCAATCCCTTCAGCGTGTGCGCCGCCACCACCAGTTGATTCGGGTTCGCACGGCCCTCATGCGAAACCGCCGCCGCCTCTCCGCCCCAAACCAGTTTCGCGCCACTCGTGCCCAGCCGTCGCCATCTCCGCAGCATGCTTTCGGTGACATTGCCGTCCGCCGTGGCGTCCCAACCTTCCATCGGCTGCACTGCGATTCGATTGCCCAGTGAAATTCCCGACCGCGTGAGCGGTTCGCGCAACGGCGAATCCGGGCCCGCAATCACCGACGAATCGCACGGAATCTTCAGCCCCAGCGCCTGCAAATGCTGCTGAAAGCGTCTCACTTCTTTCACCGCGCCGAGTCTCAAAATGGGCAGATTCATCCTGATTTTAGCCGCCATAAATCTATCATTTTTCGCCAAAAGTCCTTGGACAAAACTGCCCCGCTCACATATGTTTCTCCTGCCGGATGAGGCCGGCAGCGCGCGTGTCCACCACTCCATTAACCGCACCAACGCGAATTTTCTACGGCTGGTGGATCGTCGTTGCCGCCTTCCTCAATCTTTTTTTCGCCGTTGGCATCATCTTCTACGGCTTCCCCGTCTTCTATCCATCCTTGGCCTCTGCACTCGGCTTCACTCGTGCGCAACTCACCCAGGGTTTCCTGCTCGGATTTCTGATCGTCGGTCTGCCATTCGGCCTCATCGCCGGCGTGGTCATCGACCGCATCGGCGCGAAGTGGGTAATCCTTTCAGGCGTCGGGCTGGTCGGCGTTTCGCTGTTCCTAATGGGCTCGATGAGCAAGTTATGGCATTACGAGTTGCTCTGCATCATCGAGGTGCTCGGCTATGTCCTTGCTGGCCCCATAGCCAATCAAGTTCTGGTGGCCAAGTGGTTCGAGGTGCGACGCGGGCGCGCGATGGGTTATGTCTACCTCGGCCTGGGCCTGGGCGGCGTTGTTTCCCCGGCGTTGAGCAACTATCTAATTCGCCACTACGGCTGGCGGTACGCGCTCGAAACCGTGGGCCTTCTGATCATCGTCGTGCTCGTTCCTATCGGTCTTTTCCTGACTCGTTCTGCGCCAGCAGACATGGGACTTTTACCTGATGGTGACGGCTCGAGTTCGGTCTCTAATTCCACCACGAACAAGCCAACCCCTGCCTTCAGCAGCAGCTCCATCCAAAAAGTCGTACGCACCGCAAATTTCTGGCTCATCCTCATCGGCTCAACTCTCGTCATCGGCGCGGTCGGCGCGGTCATCCAGCACTTTATCCTCTTCCTCAAGGACCAGGGCTATTCCGCCGGCGAAGCCTCGAAATATTTCACCGCGCTGCTAATGGCCAGCCTCGGCGGCCGCGTCCTGGTCGGCTATCTGGCCGATCGTTTTCTTAAGAAAAATATCATGGCCTTCTTCTACATCTCCCTCAGCGCCGCGGTCCTGCTGCTCGGGTTTTCTCATCAACCGGTATTCATCTGGATTTTTGCTTTGATCTTCGGCTTTTCCATGGGCGCGGACTACATGCTGATTCCCCTGGTCACCGCGGAGTGCTTTGGCACCGCGTCGCTAGGAAAATTGCTCGCGCTGATCATCATGGGCTATTCACTGGGACAGTGGGGCGCGCCATGGATCGCCGGCCGAATCTTCGACGCGCGTCACAGCTACGATCTCGCTTGGAACATCATCGGCATCGCCGGCCTGTTGGGAGGCGCCGCCATCTTCGCGATCTCGCCCGCCGCCAGCCGCAGATCCGCATAATCATCCCTTCGCCGCGCACTCCGCCTGATCTAAAATTACACCCACGAATGAATCCTCAATGCCGCCCCGGAGCTTTTCTCTCGTGACCATAAATCGCCGCGAATTTTCGACCGCGCTTCTTGGCGCCGCCATTTTCCCGCGGACACTGTTTTCGTCACTACCGGAGCTCGCCACCCATCCCTCACTCTTGCTTCTGCCCCAAGACCCTTTCAGCGGCCTAACCTTATTAAGAGCCCGCTATGAAGCGGGCCAGCGCCCCTCGGACGATGTGCCCGGCTGGGCCCTCTCTTGGCAGCTCACGCAAAAAGACGAATTCGCCCAGCGTGCCCTGGCCGCGCTTCACGCATCAGCAGAACTGCCGCAAGGAAAAGCGACGCGCTATTGGATGCAATTCGCCGGTCAATCGCTCGCGTTCGATTGGCTATATGACTATCCCGGATTTGACGTCGCGCTGAAAGATCGCCTCGCAAATGGCCTCCTGGACTCAGCATCTAGGCTACTCGCCGGTTCCGACCTCGCGATTCCCGAGCAAGCTTCCTATCACAACTACACCTTGCGGTACCTCGCCATCGTTTCCTTCGCGCTAGCCGCCGCCCGTGGCCATAGCAGCACCGCATCGCGCTACGCCGAACTCCGCGGCCACGTGCAACACGCCTTCGACAATATTCTCGAGACCACCCAACTAGTCACGCCGCAAGGCAGCTACCACGAGTCCATGGACTATTTCCGCATCACGCTCGCTCCCCTGGCTCTACTCGCGGAATTGCAGCGGACCACTACAGGCATTGACCCCGCCCGCGGCTACACCGTCTTTGAAAATGTCGCCGCAACCTATCTCTATAAATTAATGCCGGATGGCACGCCTTCCCGCGAAGGCGATAACGAGTATCCGGTTCTCGACGAAAAGGACACTGCTCTTCTCGGCTACTCGGTTCACCGCTTTAAAGACCCTTACGCCGCATGGCTTCTACGCAAAAGCGGCTTCGTCCCCGAAAAGTGGGTTCTTCCGGTGCTCGAATTCCTATGGAACGATCCCCAGGTTGTTCCTCGCAATCCCGCGCTCGCATACGAATCCGCGCTCCCCCGCCAAAAGTTCTTTCCCGGCGTCGGCCACCTCGTCATGCGCGACGGTTGGACGCCCGATTCCACCTGGATCGAATTCGACTGCGGCCCGTATTTCTCCAAGCACCAACATCTCTCGCAAAACCACTTTTCCATTTATCATCGCGGCTACCTCGCCATTGACAGTGGCGCCGACTACACCGACACGGAAAGTCCGCATTACCTCAATTATTACCGCCGCACCATTGCACATAACTCCATCCTGGTTTACGACCCGCATGAGCGCTTCTTCTGGTCCGACAACGTCGTTGACGCCGCCAACGATGGCGGCCAGCGTATGGATTCCGCCCGTTACTGGAACACCGTGCGCAGCGTGGACGATTGGAACCGCACGCGCGACCTGTGGAACCTCGGCAACATGCGTGTCGTTGATTACAAACCGGGCTCTTATCATTACGCGCTGGGAGACGCCACCAACGCCTACTCGCCGAGAAAACTCCAACGCTTCACTCGCGAACTCCTGTACCTCCCTGCCTCCAACATCCTGCTGGTCTTCGATCGTGTCGTCAGTACCGATCCCAATTTCAAGAAAGTGTGGCTGCTGCACGGCGTCAACGATCCAACATTCATCGCCCCTGGCCAGCCCGTCGCACAGGGCGCCACGGATTATGCCACCGCACCGAGTTTCCGCTTTCAAGATTCCGGAGGCGAACTTCTCGTCCACTGCCTCCTCCCGGAGCAGCGTTCCGTCCTCAAGCGCGGCGGCCCGAACTATGAATTCTGGACTCCCGGCAACGAGCGCGGCGGGGATTGGGGCAGCGGCGAAAATTGGCCGCTTGAGCCTCCTGAAGGTGGCCCACTACCGAAGGATCCTCGGCTGCTGTCGATGTGGAAGAAATTCTGGGGCGACGATTTTCAGAAACTCGAGCGTTCGAACCGAAAGAATGTCGTTCCCGGCTCGTGGCGTGTGGAAGTTTCGCCCACTGTACCAGCGAAGGAAAATCT
>DATCOK010000042.1:0-3230 GCA_036564765.1 Candidatus Acidiferrum sp.
GGGCGTGGTGACTGCGCGCGACGTTTTTGCCGATGTTTTGCAATTTTGCGGCAGGGGCACAGTTGAGCGAAGGGAATCTGGCGATGTTACCGGAGAGCAGACTGAACTGCTTTATCCGCCCGTGGATCTTTCCTACTTTGAAAAACAAATTGGGTATCGCGCATGAATTCGACCTTTCGAGTTTCGGTGATTACGGATGAGATTGGGCAGGATTTGGGGCGGGCGCTGGAAGTGGCAGCGAAAGAGTTCGGCATGGAGTGGGTCGAGCTGCGGGGCATGTGGGACAAAAATATTCTGAGGCTGGACGACAAGGAGATTGCCGAGGCGCGAAAGTTGCTGGAGCGTTATCACCTGCGGGTGTCGGACCTGGCGACGCCGCTGTTCAAAGTGGACTGGCCGGGAGCGCCGCTGAACAAATCGCGGGCTGCGGCGGCGCGGGACACGTTTGCGGCGGACTTTACGTTTGCGCAGCAGGAGGAAGTGCTGGAACGGTCGCTGGAACTGGCGCGAGTTTTCGTGGTGGAACGGATTCGCTGCTTCGACTACTGGCGGCTTGATGATCCGAAGCCGTATCGCGAGGCGATGGACGCGAAGCTGACGGATGCGGCGGAAAAGTGCGGGAAGAAAAACGTGAAGCTGGTGCTCGAGAACGAGCACGAATGCAATTCCGGCACGGGGGCGGAGGCGCTGCGGACGTTGAAGGCGGTGCGCTCGCCGCACTTTATGCTGAACTGGGATCCGGGAAATGCGGCGGCGCTGGGCGATACGCCGTTTCCGGATAGCTACGAGCGGCTGCCCAAAGAACGCATCGGGCATGTGCACTGCAAGGATGTGGCGCGCAAGGCGGATGGCACAACGGATTGGGCCTGCATGGGAAAAGGGGTTATCGATTGGGTGGGGCAATTTCGAGCGTTGAAGCGTGACAGGTACCGATTGGCGGTGAGCCTGGAGACGCACTGGCGAGGCGCAGGCACGCCGGAAGAATCGAGCCGGCAAAGCTGGGCAGGGATGAAGGAGCAGTTGCGCCAGGCTGGAGCGTTGAGCTGAGGCAAAGGCAGGTGTCGAATGGGTGAAGCTGCTTCGCGGCGAACATTTCTTAAAACTACTGGCATGGCGTTGAGCGGCGCGGCGATGGGCTGGCCAGCGGCGAGTTACGCGAGGATTGCTGGCGCAAACGATCGCGTGCGCGTCGGGGTGGTGGGATTTTCCGATCGCTTCCGCAGCGCGTTGGCTCCGGCGTTCATGGAGCACGCTGGAAAACTGAATTTTGAATTCGTGGCGGTGTCGGACATCTGGAATAAACGGCGCGAGGAGGGCGTGGCGTTTCTGCAGAAGTTGAACGGTAAAGCGCCGGCGGCGTGCCGCAACAATGAGGAGCTGTACGCGCGCAAAGATGTGGATGCGGTGATGGTGGCTACCGCGGATTTTCAGCATGCATACCACGCGGTGGAGGCGGTGAAAGCGGGGCGCGACGCGTACGTAGAGAAACCGCTGGCACACACGATGGAAGATGCGCGGGCGGTGCGCAAGGCGGTGCAGGAGTCGAATCGGGTGGTGCAGATCGGGACGCAGCGGCGCAGCTCGCCAGAATATCAGCGGGCGTATGAATATATTAAGTCGGGAAAGTTCGGCGAAATCGTTTCCGCGGAGATGACCTGGAATGTGAATCAGCCGGGAAGGTGGCGGCGGCCTGTGCTGGTAGCGGGATTGCACGAGGAGGACACCGACTGGAAGCGGTTTTTGATTGATCGGCCGACGGTGGCGTTCGATGCGCGGAAGTATGTGGAGTACCGGTTGTTCTGGCCGTATTCGTCGGGGATTCCGGACCAGTGGATGGTGCACCAGATCGACACGGTGCACTGGTTTACTGGATTGCCGCGGCCGCGCAGCGTGGTGGCCAACGGCGGGATTTATTTGTGGCACGACGGACGCACGAACTGGGACACCATGACGGCGGTTTTTGATTATGGACCGCTCACGGACACGTCCAAGGGATTTCAGGTGGTGTATTTTTCGCGGATGACGAATGCGGCGGGCGGGGTGAAAGAGATTTATTTTTCGAACGGGGGCACGCTGGACCTCGACAAGCAGCAGGTCACTTCCGCGGGCGGCCTGGAGCAAAACTTCGCGCAAGAGATGAACATGCAGGCGAATCTGCTGAAGAGCGAGTCGCTGGCGGAGAAAAGCGCGGAGACGGATACGAGGGCGAACGCGGGGAGCGATGTGGCGACGTCGAACAACGTGAAGAACTGGATGGAGTGCGTGCGGAGCCGGGCCAAGACGAATGCGGACATCGAAGCGGGCTACAACCATTCGGTGGCGCTGTGCATGTGCATCGCGGCGATTCAGACGGGGCGACGAGTGACGTTCGATGACGTGGCACAAAAAGTGGTGGTGGGATAACGCTTGCGTCTGACTCCAGGTTAGCGGAAACGGGGCTGGGCGGATTCCGTCGTTTGTTTGACGCTGGCGCACGAGTGAGAGTACGAGCCAGACTTTGAGCTGGATTCGCTATATATCTATATATAAGGATAGCGGGTGCAGGGCCCGTATTAAGCTGAGCCGCAATCATATTAGCTGAGCCGCAATCAGGCTTTCAGGCCTTTGGGCGCTAAAGGCAATGCGTTGAAGCGTTTACCGGTGGCATCGAAGATGGCGTTGCCGAGGGCGGGGGCGATGGCCATGATGGGCGTTTCTCCAGCGCCCGCGGAGGCGATGTCCTTGCGATCGAGGAGAATGGCTTCGATTTCGGGGATGTCGCGGAAGCGCGGAACGCGATAGCTGGCGAAGTGGGGATTTTTGATGCGGCCATTTTCGAACTCGATGGCTTCGAAGAGTGCGCCGCCGAGGCCCTGGATGATGGCGCCGACGACCTGGTTGCGAAGGCCGTCGGGATTGACGATAGCGCCGCATTCGAAGGCTTCCACGACGCGAGTGACTTTCACGTTGCCGCCGGCATCGACGACGACTTCGGCGCAAGTCGCGACGTAACTTCCCTTCTCTTCTCCCAACGCGAGGCCGAAGCCCTGGCCGTCGAAGGTTTTGTTGGCGGGCCAGCCGAAGGATTTGGCGGCGGCTTGCAGGACGGCACGCAGCCGCTCGTCTTTCAGATTGTTCAGGCGAAATTCGAGCGGATCCAGTTTTGCGACGCGGGCTAACTCGTCCATGTGCGTTTCGCGCGCGAAGTGATTGGCGGTGGCGGCGAGGCCGCGATAGGAGCCGCTGCGCAA
>DATCOK010000043.1:0-5115 GCA_036564765.1 Candidatus Acidiferrum sp.
GCTTACAAGGCCCTCGGCAAAGACCCCGCCCGCTATCGCGGCTCGGCAGAAGCTTTGTTGCGCCGCGTGATTGCCGGCAAAGGTTTGCCGAGCATCCACGCCGTCGTCGACGTGATTAACCTGGTTTCCGTCGAGAGCCGCATGCCCATCGGTCTGTACGACCTCGCAAACGTCAGCGGCGACATCGTCTTTCGCGCCGGCCGCGCCGGAGAAACCTACAAGGGCATCGGCAAATACGATCTGAATCTCGAAGGCCTGCCCCTGTTCGCCGACGCCCTCGGCCCCCACGGCAGCGCCACCAGCGACTCCGAACGCACCATGGTCACCGCCGCCACCAGACAAATCGTCGCTATCCTCGTAGCCTTCGGCGGCCCCGCCGACCTGCCCCGCTGGATGGCCCGCATGACCGAACTCCTGACCCGCTACGCCGCCGCCCAGAACTGCGAATCCCGCATAGTCCCCGCAGCCTAGCCATCTCCGTACCCGCCGCCGCGCGTCTTCCGTTCACCATACTCGACCTTCACCTCTACCGCCTGCCACCGAAGGAATGCCGTGGTCTGAATCCAGTTGCATCCGTTTCGCGCTCAACCTCGGTCCCAAACTCGGAGCCCACTCCTCGCCAGTCCCAGCAGTCCTGGAGCACGCGGCCAGTCTCGCACCTGTACCTCATTTACCTACAAGTAACTATATATAGATCGTAAAATAGGATTCAGATTGCGGATGAGATTCCAGATGCCACCAGCTCGCCTGGACTTCAGAACCGGCCAGCCATCACGCCACGCAGCGGCACCCGGTCGATCCCGCTCGCGAAGGAGGAACGACTCGCGGTGCGACGAGATGCCTCAGTCCGCTTCACAGCCGCTCAAGGAGTTCCAAACTGGAACTCTCTTCTGCGCTTTTTTGCAGTTTTTTGCTGTCCTTTTCAGACGCTTTAATTTGTTTTCAGCAAGTTCCAGGAACTTTTTGTCAAAACAGGGGGGTACACCCCCCACCCAAAAAATTGGGTCGTCTTCCCTGGGGAACGAAGCGCTCTCAGCGTGGTACTCCTGCGACAGCGACGGAGACCTGTCCGCTTTTCCGTCGGCCTTTTATTGCTTGGAGACTGTTTCGGGGATGGTTTGGGTTTGTTCGCTGCGAGACTTGAGGAAGCCGCGGGCGGCCAGCAACTCGGCGTTCATGACCGCGGCGCCGGCCGCGCCTCGAACCAGGTTGTGGGAGAGCAAGGTGAGTTTCACATCGAGGAGCGGGCATTCGCGGATGCGGCCGACCACCGCAGCCATGCCGCCGCCGGCGTACACGTCGCGTCGCGGCTGCGGGCGATTCTCTTCGTTGAGCACCACGATGGGGTGGCGCAACGCGGAAGGCAGCGCGGCCAGCACTTCGTCGACGGCGAACGTGCGCAGCGCTTCCTGCACCTCATATAAGGACGCGATTTTTTTGAGACCGAGGCTTACACATTCAAGATGCCCGTCGAGCACCGCGACGCGGTTGCAGTGCGCGGTGAGTCCCAGCCCGGCGTTGACGAAGCGGGCGCCGTCCCATTTGCCGAGCAGCTTCTGCGGCTCGGTTTCCATTTTTTCTTCTTCGCCGCTGATGAAGGGAATCACGTTGCCGTGGATGTCCATGGTGGCCACGCCCGGATACCCCGCGCCGGAAACCGCTTGCAGGGTGACCACGAAAATTTTCTCCAGGCCAAAGGCGTCCGCCAGCGGTTTCAAAACGAGGACTAGCCCAGCCGTGGAACAGTTCGGATTGGTGACGATGAAGCCGCTGCCGTAGCCGCATTTTTGCTGCTGCAGCGGAATGGCCTCGAGGTGCGCGGCGTTCACTTCGGGGATGAGCAGCGGAACGTACGAGTCCATGCGGTGATTCTTGGAGTTGCTGACCACCGGATAACCGGCGCGCGCGAAATTTTCTTCCGCTTCACCGGCGACGGAAGAATCGAGCGCGGAGAAGACGAAGTCGCAATCGAGCGTGGTTTCGAGCCCTTTGACGACCAGATCGCCCGCGGCTGCTGGGATCGGGCCATCGAGATGCCAGCGCACCGCGTCGGCGTAGCGCTTGCCGGAAGAACGTTCCGAAGCGGCTACTTCAGTCAGTTCAAACCACGGATGCGTGGAGAGAATTTTGACGATGCGCTGGCCGACCAGGCCAGTGGCTCCGAGCACTCCGGCGCGCCATTTTTTCGTGCGGCCCTGCGGCAAAGGTTTTGGCGCGGGGGTGGACTGCTCGCCCTCCGCTTGGTGGCCCTGTGCGTCTTGCGATGCGCGTTCGAGGTTCATTTCTCGGCTCCTCAAAATTCGCCGGAGCGTTTTCTGGCGGGGCTAAAGAAAAAACCCACCGCCAGTGGCTTCCGGCGGTGGGTTGGAAACTTTTGCTATGGGTGCTAGCTGTTTCTCCCCTCGCCTGAAGCGCGCGTAGCCCGCGTCGTAGTCGACGTGGAAGTGGTAATTCGCGGCGTAGTCAGCGTGGCGAGAGGCTTCATAGCGGGGAAAGCATAGCACGCGCTGGGGCGGGGTAAAAGTGCTTCGTGTTGGTGGTGTTTTGAATGATTAATGAAAAGTTTCAGAGAGATATGGATGAATCGCGGACGCTCATTACCAAAATCTCACACGAAAAAACGTCGTGTGGGGCACTCGGATTTGTGGCTTCGTTTGCGTGAGGTTGCCTGGCGATGGGGCTTAGAACTTGTGTGCTACCATCCGAAAGTTACGCTGGGTTCGGGAGCGGCACTGAATGTCCTCGAGTATCTCTGGGCAGATGAAGGCGTTGCGAAAAACGAAGGCGGGGCCGGGATTATCGTTTGAGGCGACGGCGGTGCCGTCGATTGGGCCTACTGACGTGCTGGTGCGCGTGACGGCTGCTTCGATTTGCGGAACGGATCTGCACATTTATGGATGGGACCGCTGGTCGCAGGGACGCATCAAGCCGCCGGTGACGCTGGGCCACGAATTTTGCGGGGTGGTCGAGCGCGTTGGCGAAGAGGTCAACGCGGTTAAGGCTGGCGACAAAGTCAGCGCGGAGATGCATTTGAATTGCGGGCACTGCCACCAGTGCCGGCTGGGCGAAGCGCACATTTGCCAGAATCTGCGGATTATCGGAATCGATCGCGACGGAGCGTTCGCGAAGTTTGTGAAAATTCCGGCGTCGAATATCTGGAAGCTGGATCCCGCGATTCCGGAACATTACGGAGCGATTCTCGATCCGCTGGGAAACGCGGTGCACACCGTGCTGGCAGGAGAGATCGCCGGGAAAACGGCGCTGGTTACCGGCTGCGGGCCGATCGGATTGATGGCCATTGCGGTGGCCAAGGCCTGCGGAAGTTCCACGGTGTTCGCCACGGAAACGAATGCCGAGCGGCGAGCCATGGCGAAAAAAATGGGCGCGGACGTGGTGATCGATCCCACGGCGGAAAATGCGGTGAAGCGGATTTTGGCGGAGACTTCGCAAACCGGCGTGGACGTGTTGCTGGAAATGTCCGGGAATCCCACGGCGATTCAGCAGGGATTCGGAGCGCTGCGCGGCGGCGGGCGGGCTTCGCTGCTGGGAATCCCTACGGAAGCGGTGCCGCTGGATCTAGTGAACGACGTGATTTTCAAGGGCGCCACGGTGCAGGGGATTTACGGGCGCCGCATGTACGAGACGTGGGTGCAGATGACCGCGCTGCTGAAGGGCGGGCGGCTGAATCTCGATCCGCTGTTTGGGGAGCGCACTTCGCTCGAGAAATTTGAAGATGCGTTTGCGATGTTGCGCGGCGGGCTCGCGGGAAAAATTCTGCTTTATCCGGACGGAGTGCCGCAGTAAGTATAGGATGCGCGACGCGATCGCGTTTTGCAGCTCCTAGCTTTTTGTTGAACTGGCTACACACGGCTCCGAACTTTTTTCATCTTACTTTTTTAAGCTCGAGCAGTTTTTACTAAGGAGTGTTTATGTCTGACGCCGCGGCTTCCGCTACCAAGAAATCTCCGTTGCAGTACGTTACCGAACATTTGCAGGAGTTGCGCGCGAAAGGGGTGGCGCCGAAATTGCGTGTGCTGGAAGGCGAGCAGAAGCCGCTTTGCACATTTGATGGCAAGGAAGTGATCAACCTGGCGTCGAACAATTATCTGGGGCTGACCACGCACAAGGCGTTGCGCAAAGCGTCGCTGGAAGCCACGCGCAGGGAAGGTGTGGGAGCGGGCGCGGTGCGCACCATCGCGGGAACGATGAAGCGCCACATGGAGCTGGAGGAGCAGATCGCGCGATTCAAGAATGTCGAGGCCTGCGTGGTGTTTCAGTCGGGGTTCACCGCCAATGCGGGAACGGTTTCCGCTGTGCTGGGCAAGGAAGACTTAATTATTTCGGATGAATTGAATCACGCGTCGATCATCGACGGGGCGCGCTTGTCGAAAGCGACCATCAAGGTGTTCAAGCACAAGGACGTGAAAGATTGCGAGCGCATCCTGGAAGAGACCGCCAACTGGAACGGACACAAATTGATTATTACCGACGGCGTTTTTTCCATGGACGGGGATATCGCGCCGTTGCCGGAGCTTTGCGCGCTGGCGGAAAAATATAACTGCATCATGATGGTGGACGACGCGCACTCGTCGGGAGTTCTGGGGCGCAGCGGGCGCGGCACGGTGGACCATCTGAATTGTCATGGACGGGTGCACATCCAGGTGGGGACGCTGAGCAAGGCGATCGGGGCCATGGGCGGGTATGTGTGCGGGTCGCGCGATCTCATCGACTTTTTGTATCTGCGGGCGCGGCCGTTTCTGTTTTCCACTTCGCATCCGCCGGCCACGGCGGCGGCATGCCAGGCGGCGTTCACGCTGCTGGATTCGCCGGAAGGCGAGCGGCTGGTGAAGAAATTGTGGGCCAACACGAAATATTTCAAGCGCGAATTGAAGAAGCGCGGTTTTCAATTCAAGGCCAGCGAGACGCCGATTATTCCGATTCATGTGGGAGAAGCGGCCAAGGCCTATGAATTTTCACGGAAGCTGTTTGATGCGGGGGTTTTTGCGCCGGCGGTGGGCTACCCCACGGTAGCGGAAGGCAAGGCGCGCCTGCGCGCCATCGTCAGCGCCACGCACAAACGCGAACACCTGCTACGCGCCGCAGACACCCTGGCAG
>DATCOK010000044.1:0-5874 GCA_036564765.1 Candidatus Acidiferrum sp.
ATCTCAGCATGCGCTGGCCGCGCAAGTTGCGCCTCATCGCCACCGGCACGAAACTCGACGAACGCGAAGACGGCGAATTTCGCGTCGGTCACTGGAAAACAGAAAAACCCGTCTCCGTCGCCGGTTTCAATCTCGGCGAGTACGCTTCCACTTCCGTCACGTCGCAGAACTATTCCGTCGATGTCTATGCCAACCGCCAGCTCGAACAACAATTGGTTAAACGCTTCACCCCGGAACCAGAACTCGAATCGCATACCGCGGGACACCGTCCTTCACTGAACATGGACCGCGACCTTCCGCTGCAAACAGCGCCCAGCCCGGCGGAAATTCTCAAACGCCTTGGACGCGACATCGATTCTTCCATTCACTTCTACGAGTCCTACAGCGGTCCCTTCCCATTCCGCACCCTCAGCGTCTCCCAGATTCCCGGCACCTTCGGCCAGGGCTGGCCCGGCCTCCTCTATATCTCCACCTTTTCTTTTTTATCCAACGATGCGCTGCGCCGCGCCGGACTCTCCAGCACTGGCCAAGAACATTTCAGCGAACTGGTTCCCTTCCACGAAGTCGCCCATCAGTGGTGGGGCAACGTCGTCGCCTGGTCCAGTTACCGTGATCAGTGGATCGACGAAGCCATGGCCAGCTATCTAGCGCTGCTCTTTGCCGACACCCGCAAAAATCCCGAGCACACTCTGCACGTCTGGCTGCAGCGCTATCGCCAAAAATTAGTGGAAAAATCCTTGAACGCCGACGAACCCGCCGCGGACATTGGCTCACTCTCGCTCGGCAGCCGCCTCAACTCTTCGAAATCTCCCAACGCCTACGAAGATATCATCTATTACAAAGGAGCCTGGGTTATGCACATGCTGCGCGAAATGCTGCGCCAGCCCGGCCCCAATCCCGACGCCCGCTTCAACGCCCTGCTGCACACTTTGGTCACCAAATACGCCTACCGTGCTCTCTCGACCCAGGATCTCCGGCGCGAAATTGAGACGGTTATGACTCCCGCCATGGACCTCGAAGGTGGGCACTCCATGGAATGGTTTTTTGAACAGTGGATCCACGGCACCGGCATCCCGCACTATCGATTGGAATTTTCCGTCCACAAAACCGAAACCGGCTACGCCGTCCGCGGAAAATTATTCCAGACTGAAGTTCCCAACTCTTTCATCGCCAGAGTCCCCCTCTACACCGCCGGCCCCGGCAACCACTCCACATTACTAGGCACCGTAGTAGCCGCCGGTCCCGAAACGCCCTTCCACTTCACCACCACCACCACGCCACGCAAACTGCAAATCGACCCCCAACTGACTCTCCTCTGCACCGCCGAATAAGCCCACCGTCGGCGACCGCGGCCTACCATGCAGCAATCTGGATACCGGCTTAGCTTGTGGCGCTCTATGTCACCGACTCACGCGGTGCGGATGAGCAAATCGAAGAATGAAGCATCCCAAGATTTAGAAACCGGAGGCCGGCCTTCGTCAGAAATAGTGACGGACTACTTCTTTGGCTCCGCTGCCATTTGTTTCTCAAACAACGGGCTCTCCGCACTTACTTCCGCTTTTCCATCGACCGACAACGTATACGGGTACCCACGAGGATCTACCGGCGCAGCGCGAAGAAACCCACCTTGCAGTAACTCCCGAATGCTTTGTGGGCGGTGCCCGAATTTGCTCTCATATTGATCAGAGAGCATGTCAATCTGTCTGCAATCTTCCTGCACCCGCAGCAACTGCAAATGCGTGAGCGCGTTCTCTTTCACCAATGCGTCGTGCGTAGTGTTGTACACGTCCTGCCAGAGAAACAGCGAAGTCTCCGTGGAGTTTCCTTCCGCGGCGATTTTTGCCGCCATCACTTTCATCCACAATTGGGCGTGGGGGTTCTTGCCGCCCTCATAGAACGCTTCAGAAGCTTTCTGGTAGTCCTTCAATTCAAAGTAGTACACGTATCCCAGATCGTAGTACAGCCTCCACTGCTCCGGATTCGCGCGGATTCCACGCTCGAGAAGCTCTACTGCAAGATCCGGGCGCCCTGCTCCCCGCGGCGCAGTGTCGCTCAAAAACGTTGAGCCGAACGGATACACCGGCAGCAGATTCGGATCCAGCGTGGTGGTCAGATCCAGCAGTGGCCAGAGCAGTCGCAGATCCACCTGGTGGCCCGCGTGCTTATTGCCAAAGTATTGCACCACCCGTGTCCAGTAGATATCCGCGAGCAGCGGCCCGTACTCAAGACTCATGGCTTTGACCAGTTTGCTGGAGCGCAAGATCACCTGGTCATCTTCCACCGTGAGCGCGGCTTGCTGCTTGTCGATGCGCTCTTGCAGGCGCCAGACTCCGGCAAAACCAATGGGCACGAGCAAAAGCAGCGCTAGATAACTTTTGAACTTCATTTCAGGTTGCGCTGCGAAAAAATTGCCGCCGCCAGCGCCAGGATAATTGAGCAATAGATCACCGCGTATAAGGTGTTCTGGACAATTAACGCTCCGGGAATCGCGCGGCCATGCGCCGCCGCGCCCATCACGTCAAAATTCTCGAAGTTCGGTAGGAGGTAGGAAATCCATCGCAGCAGTGCCGCCAACGCCGGGCTCACCAGGTTGCTTTGCAGCCCGCGCATGGCGTGCACGAAGAGTCCAGCAACATACAATCCAGCTGTGAACAGGATGGCGAGCAGTGGCGTAGTAAAACACGAAAACAGCATCGCCAGCGCCACTACCAGCGCCAGCTTCAGCAGAATAAAATAGACCGCGACGACCACGGTCGCGACAGTCACCGCCGACTCCGCGCCCTGGGTCGTACGCTTCACGTAATAAAGCGCTAGAAACAATCCTGTTGCCATCGCCGCGGTATTCACTGTAAGCGTGAGCAGCAGGCCCGCGAATTTTCCCAGAATAAATTCCCAGCGCCGCAGCGGTTTGGCCAGCAACGCGTACAACGTGCGCTTATCAATCTCTTTAGAGACTAGCCCCACCCCGATGAAAACCGCGATGAGCAAACCAATGATGGAGATGGCGCTGAGCCCCAGCGTGACAATCACCACATCCTCGATGCCGATGGAAATTTGACCCACCAGGATCGCCGCGGCCATCATCACCAGCGCAAAAAACACCAAGTTGTAGAGCACCCGATCGCGGACAGCTTCGCGAAACGTATTCAGCGCCACCACCCCAATGCGCGTCACTTTGCGTGCACCTCGGACACCGCAAACATGGCGCGCCTAGTGTGCGTCGCGACTACGGAACAGTTCGTCATTTTGCATGTACCTCTACTGCGGAAGCTTGAGCGCGGTCGGCGGCGACCAGGTGCATGAAATATTCTTCGAGTGAAGGCTTCACTTGGGTCACCGACAAGATTTTTGCGCCGGCGGCGCGCAACTGTTCGAGTGCGGGATACAAGTCGGATTCCTCGATGTGCAGCCTGTAGCGGTCGCCGGTGCGCGTCGCTTTCGCCAGTAGCGCGCTCGAGTTCTGAGCGCCGCTTCCGTCACTGCGTTCGCTGCGCTGTTCTTGGCTTGGTTCATGACCGGATTGATTGCTGCTGCTTTGGCTGGCGGCAGCGGGGCTGGCTGCCAACTCGAAGAGAATTTCCATGCCGTGGGCTTTCAGTCCCACGATTTCGCTGGGCGCGCCGATGCCTTGCAGTTTTCCTCCGACGATGACGCCAACGCGGTCGCAGAGCATTTCCGCGTCCGAAAGAATGTGGGTGGAAAACAGCACGGTTTTACCCTGTTGTTTGAGTTCCAGAATGATGTCGCGGACTTCGCGGCGGCCCACTGGATCGAGTCCGGACATAGGTTCATCGAGAACGACGACGGATGGGTCGTGCAGAATGGCCTGCGCCAGACCGACGCGCTGCAGCATGCCTTTGGAATATTTTCGGAGTTGAATGCGGCCGGCGGATTCGAGTCCAACTTTTTGGAGCATGCGGGCGACGCGTTCGCCGCGCTCGGTGGCGCTGAAATCGTGGAAGCGCGCGAAGTAGTGGAGCAGTTCGGCGGCGGTGAGGTAGTCGTAAAAGTATGGTTGCTCGGGGAGGTAGCCGATGTCTTTGTGCATGGAAATGTCGCTGACCGGTTTGCCGAGGATGCGCGCTGAGCCGGCCGTGGGAAAAATCAGGCGCATCAACAATTTTATGGTGGTGGATTTGCCGGCGCCGTTTGGTCCCAGGAAGCCGAAGACTTCGCCGCGTTGCACCTGCATGGTGAGGGCTTCGAGCGAGCGTTTTTTCTTGAGTTGAAGAAAGCCGTAGGGGTAGTCCTTGGTGAGATTCTGGATTTCGATTGCTGCGACGGCCATGCAGTTATTGTTGGCATAGCGGGTGGCTGGGTCAATGAGGTGGCGCTAAGTCTGTGTGCGGATAGGAAATAACTTTTTTGGTGCGGAGGGGATAGCCGTTCGAATGAAAGGCAGATTCAGCGGCGGAAGTGGTTGATGGCGTAGAAGATCAGGGTCAGGGCGAGGCTTAGGACGAGGCTGGTTATTATTGGGAAGTAGAAGGTGGTGTGTTCGCCCTGGTGGACGATGTCGCCGGGGAGGCGTCCCAGGCGCAGGGGGAGGCGGCCGCCGAAAAAGAGGAAGGCGCCGGCGGTCAGGGCGATGGCGCCGAGGATCATGAGGGTGCGGCCGAGTTCGCGCATGGCGTCCACGGTTGATTGTAACGCGACGGAAGAAGTTGGTGGCATTTTGCGGTTGCTGTGTTTCTGATTTTATGAGTGCTCGGTGCGATTATGCCGGGCGCCTCTCCTTAAGTTCTTGTTCGGCCGGCGTTTGACGGCTACAGGATTTTCTGTATTTTCATCCTCGGGGAGTCCCCTTAGCCTGAGTAGCTGGCTTTTCGGCCGCCGAGGTTTTTCTGAACCGGATCCTGATTGCTGATGACCGCGAACTGATGCGGAGCGCGCTGAAAGCCATTTTCGCGCTGCGCCCGGACTGGCAGGTCTGCGGAGAAGCGCAGGATTATAATGAGGTGCTGGCCAAGGCGCCGGCGCTGCATCCCGACCTGATCATCGTGGACTTCAAGATGCCGCCGTTCAACGGGATTGAATCGGTGCGGGAGATTTCCGCGCTGATGCCGATGGTGCCGATCGTGATGTACACCATGTACAAGACGGGTGAACTGGAAGCGGCGGCGAAACGCGCTGGTGCGCGGGCGGTGGTGGCGAAAGAGGACGGCGTGCGGCAATTGCTGGCGGCCGTCGATGCGGAACTCACCGCGCATTAGTTGAGACAGCCCCGCTGTACCGTTCTTCGCAGTGCATCTCCTCCTGTTTCTGTCCTCCGTTTCCAATCTCCACTCTTTTTGTAGGTCTGATCGTTATTTGCTGCGCTCAGTTGGGTTTTTGTGTGCTTAGGGCCTCGGCTTCCTGTTCGGTGAAGTTTGGGGTTTCGGTTGTTTGTGATTCGTGGCTTGGTTCAGGGGGTGGGAATTGCTGGGCGAGTTTTTGGGCGTTGGCCAGCGCCTCGTCGTAGGGGGCGTTGGGGTTGATGGAGTTCAGGATTTTTTCGATCTCAGCGGCGTTCTGGGGGTAGACGCAGATTTTGAGGTTGTGCACCGGGTCGGGTTGGATGTCGCGGATGGAGCGGAGCATGAGGCTGCTGATGTAGGCGAGGGTGGAGGCGCGGCGCGGGGAGATGCGGTTACTGGCGAGGAGGAAGTAGAGATCGCGGAGGGAGCTGCTGATGCCGCGGGCGTTGCGGAAATCGAGCGAGTGGTGGGTGAGATTCATGGCGAAGTCGCCGGGACCATGCTGCTTGTCCTGGTGAAGCGGGCAGTAGGCGCCGTCACGCTCGAGGATGTGGGAGCGGCAACGGCGCTTGGCGGCGGTGAGGTAGCGGCAGCGTCCGAAGTTCTGGGATTGCGGTGCAGGTGCGTTATTTATGGT
>DATCOK010000045.1:0-11217 GCA_036564765.1 Candidatus Acidiferrum sp.
CCGGTGCGGTGTGCACGATGCCGCTGCCCTGATCGAGGGTGACGTAGTCGGCGAGAATGCCCGGCACCTGGATCGGCAGAAAAGGATGCTGAAATTTGCGCCCTTCGAATTTGCGGCCCTTGAAAATTTCTCGAATGCGCACATTGTTAATATTGCATTCGGATTGCAGCGCGGCAATGCGGTCCGCCGCAAGAAGCAGGGTGCCTTTTTCCGTGTCGACCACGGCGTACTCAAAATCGGGATGGAAAGCCAGTGCGCGGTTATGCGGCAAAGTCCACGGAGTGGTGGTCCAGATCACCGCGCTCACTTCGTTGCCGGGCTCCTGGCCGTCGGCGATGGCGAATTTCACCCACACGGATTGGCTGGTGTGGTCTTCGTACTCCACTTCCGCTTCGGCCAGCGCGGTGCTGTCGTGCAGACACCAATACACCGGCTTGCGCCCGCGATAGACGTAGCCCTTTTCCATGAAGTCGAGAAACGCGCCGGCGATGGTGGCCTCGTACCCGAAATTCATAGTGAGGTATGGGTCGTTCCAGCGGCCGAAGACGCCGAGGCGCTTGAAGTCTTTCTTGTGCTGCTCGACATAGCGCGTGGCGAACTGGCGGCACAGCTTGCGAAATTCCGCGGCGGGAACCTTACCTTTGCCTCCCAACTCTTTTTCCACCTGGGTTTCGATGGGCAGCCCGTGGCAATCCCACCCGGGCACGTACGGGGCGTAATGGCCGGCCATGCTTTCGGACTTGACGATCATGTCTTTCAGAATCTTGTTCAGGCCGGTGCCCAGGTGAATGGTTCCGGTGGGATACGGCGGGCCATCGTGCAGCACGAATAGCGGCTTGCCTTTGCGGGTCTCCAGAATTTTTTCGTACAGGTGCGCTTCCTCCCAGGCCGCCAGTTGCTTGGGCTCGTTCTGAGGCAAGCTGGCCTTCATGGGGAAATCGGTTTTCGGGAGATTGAGCGTCTTCTTGAGTTCGAGCGGTTCGGCCATGAGCTGAGAAATGGAGACCCCTTTTATTGGCGCACGTTATTTGCACAGCTTTGATGGAGCAGGAGCGAGCAATTCCGTGTACTTCGCGGCATGTCCTGATGCTGCCGCGTTCCCAGCAAGAAAAAAGTTCGGGTAAAGGCCGTTGGCGGCCGGGAAACATCGGATAGCGCCGTAAATGCGTATGTTACAATGAATAGCAGACGATGTCAGCCGCGTGGGCTCGCGCAACCTTTTTTTATGAGTGCGAATCATATCCGGCTAGGCACGCTGAATCCCAGACAGGTGCGTCTAAACGAGGGAAACGGTGCCGGGTAAAATGATCAGCCTTTTGCCGACTCAGCCTCAGCCGACTAGCGTCAGCGATTCCGAGGCGGCTGCTCGCACCGCCTCGCAGCCCCAGGTGCCCTTGCCGCGCTTCGGCACTCCCACCAAATTTGTAACCGAAGGGTTCTGGGCCAATCTCAAACAATTCTTGACCGAACGGCCGGTGAAGCTGCGCGGAGATATGCATTCCCCGCTGATGCCGGAAACGTACGGTGACGGATTTACCGAGAATCTCAAGTCGGTGTTCAAGTCGGGTCCGGTACCCAAGGGCGCGGGAAACAGCCGCTTGGAAGTGGCTTGGGGCGCGGGCTTCGGCGGGTTTACAGACCGCATCAAGGAAGTTTTTTTTCCCACCAAGTTGCCTCCGGCGCAGTTCACCAGCAAGCCGGTAAAAGTGAAAGAAATCTGGTCCAAGGACGAAAACTTTGGATGGGTTCAGGGCCTTTCCGTGGGCCTGCATGCAGCGGTCATCGCCTTGTTGGTCATTCAGTTCACGCACATGTCTGCGCGCACCACCGAGGCCAAGAACAAGAGCCTGGACATGACCCCGCTGGATATTTCACCCTACATTACGAAACTGCCCGCGGGCACGAAGAAAGCCGGCGGCGGTGGTGGTGGCGGAGACCGTTCGGTGACTCCGCCTACCAAGGGCCGCGCGCCCAAGTTTGCGTTCACGCAGTTCACTCCGCCGGAAGCGACACTGAAGAACCCCAAGCCTAAGCTGGCGATGGATCCCACACTCCTCGGCCCGCCGGATTTGAAGGTGAACAATCCTCCGTTGGTGAATATGGGCGATCCCTTGGCCGCAGTGGTCAATAATTCGGGCGGCCCGGGCGGCGGTGGCGGAATTGGAACGGGCACGAGCGGCGGCATTGGCAGCGGAAGCGGCGCGGGACTTGGCCCCGGAGAAACCGCGGGAACCGGCGGTGGAGCGTTTCGCGCCGGCGTGAATGGCGTAGGCTCGCCGCAGTGTATCTATTGCCCGCAGCCGGAATACTCGGATGAGGCCCGCAAGGCCAAGTATCAGGGTACAGTTTTGCTGGACGTGACCGTCACCGCGGATGGCCGCGTGGTCAATCCCGTGGTGATCAAGGGGCCTGGCTTGGGTCTGGAAGAAAAAGCGCTGGCGCAAGTGAAGAATTGGAAGATGCGCGCGGCCCTTGGACCCGGCGGCAAGCCTGTGCCCTGCCGCGTGCAGATCGAAGTAACGTTCCACTTATACTGAGTTTTCCACCCAACTATTCCCTGCTCGCGACTCTCTTCATCACCTCGATGACGGCGGTCTCTCCGTATGCGCCGAATGTGTCACACAGCGTCAGCACCTCTCAGGCAATCGCGCGCATGTTCGCTGCTCATCCGCGACAGCCAATCTGTTACGATTTGCGCATGAGCAAATCACTTGGGGTGATGCTGGCGATATTGCTGTGTGGCGCGAGCTTTATGGCCAAAGGCACGCCGGCGCAAACGGCCACTTCGAATAGCGGCGCGCTGCAATTGACCGCACGCATCACGCCCACGGCGGCCAAACCCGAGCCCGTACGGGAATTCACGTTGTACATCTTGAGCAAGAGCTACGCGACCGTCGCGCAGGAAGTGGAAGCCGGCGACGCCATGCCCGCCCGCGACAAATTCATCGACGATCTGAAGGTCTCGAAAGAACTGAAAGAGTGGCTGAAGGCCCACGACATCCTGGACTTGACCATGCCCGGTCTGGACAAGGCCCTGACCGCGGACGACGTGCTGAAAGTTCCGGAATTTCTGCTGGCCTACCAACGTTCAAACAGCGGCGGCGTGACCAACGGCATCCCCAAGCCCAAATACAATGACGCGGACAAAACCGACCACCCCGAAAAATACGAAAAGCAAAAAGAGGAATACTACACCGCGCTAAAAAAATTCATTCGCGCGCGCCCGGAAACTATGAGCGGCATGGAACTGGAAATGGAAGGCGTGAATCCGCAACGCAAATGGGCCAAGATCGAAAGCGATCATAAGCGCCAAATTCAACGCCTGGCGCCCGACGTGGCGCAGACGAAATATCTGGTGGCCAAAACCGACACCGACCTGGACGGGCGCACCGCAATAACGGGCTTAGCGCCGGGAAATTACTGGATCAGCTCGCTCAACCTGGATGCCAACGCCGGCGACACTCATGTGCGCTGGGATGTGCCAGTCACTATTCAAGCCGGACAGACTACCCGCCTGGAATTAACCAACCTGAACGCCGCGGACCCGCACGCCACCGCAGCTCCCTGAGCGCATTTGAACGCCTAGATGGGCACTCTCTCTCGCTGGATTATTTTCAACATTTTTGTTCTGGCCGCCGTGTCGCTCGATCTCGGTGTGTTTCATCGCCGTCCTCACGCTATCAAATTGCGAGAAGCCACCATCTGGAGCGTGGTATGGATCGCGCTCTCGGGAATTTTCGGCGTCGGCGTGCTGTGGTTCCTTGGGCGGCAACCCGCGCTGGAATTTTTCACCGGCTACCTGATCGAAAAAGCACTGAGCATCGACAATTTATTTTTGTTTCTGGTGATCTTCCGGGCGTTCTCCGTAGACGAACGCGTGCAGCACCGGCTGCTGGCCTGGGGCGTGCTCGGCGCCCTGGTCATGCGCGGAATCATGATTGCGCTGGGTGCCGCGCTGGTGGAGCGTTTTGCCTGGATCATGTACGTGTTCGGCGCGTTCCTCGTGTACGCCGGAATTCACATGCTGGTGGCCAAATCCGAAGACGTTCATCCTGAGGAGAACAAGCTTTTCAAATGGGCCAGCCGGCATTTGCGCGTCACGCATCAATATCGGGGCGAACATTTCTTTGCGCGGGTGGACAAAAAACTTTTCGCCACCCCGCTCTTCCTGGTGCTGCTCGTGGTGGAAATTACGGACATCACGCTGGCGGTCGATTCCATCCCCGCGATTTTCGGGATAACCCACGACGCTTTTATCGTCTACACCTCCAATGTATTCGCGATTCTGGGGTTGCGCGCGCTGTACTTCATGCTCGCGGGCGTATTGGGGCGACTGCGATATTTAACCGTGGGCCTTTCGTTTGTGCTGATCTTTATCGGCGGAAAAATGTTTGCCGATCCCTTCGTGCACATTCCCGTCCATGTTTCTCTCGGCGTAGTCGCGGGAATTCTGGCAGTGGCGTTGATCGCATCACTGCTGGTGAAGCCGAACTCTGAGACGGATTCCGATATTGGGGGTACGGTCAACGTGGCAAATCCGACATCCAGCGCGCGCAAAACTTCTGCACCGGTCATCCCGGCTTTGCCCGCTCTCGCAGGCGATGGGCGGAGTCCGCTCTCTCAAAAAGCGTCCAGCAGTTCGGCCGTAGCGGTCGGATCGGAAGTCACTTCTGACAGCGCGGCAAAAAATTCAATTTCGGAAGCGATTGTCGCACTTGGGTCGTCGGAACCCGCGACACGGTCAATTGCGGCAGAAGCGATTTATCGCACTGGGAGGACCGCAGCAGAGAAGGGCGTGCGCCCTTGGTGGCAAGACCAAGAACTGAACCGCTTACTCTTCGGCCACAAGCCGGACATAACCGTGGGGATCGCCGTGCCGCACGAAAGGTTTGAGCGAATTCGCCAGGCCAATGGCGCGCCGGAATTGGCGGTGGTTCCGCCCGATCAGGATGCCGAAGAGTTTGAACTGCATTTCGGCAACGGAATCCAACTGGATGTTCTGACTACGAAAGACCCAGCGGGTTCGGGAGCGATTGCGCGTTACCTGCAGAAATTTGGCGAAGGCATCCAGCAGGTCGAGTTGCGCTGCTCGAACGTCGACCGCGCCACCGCGATTTTATTGGAGCGTTTCCATCTGAAGCCCATCTATCCGGCGACGCGCCCGGGCGCGAGCGGCACAAAGATCAATTTTTTCCTGGTCGAACCGAAACACCCGGATGGTGGCGGCAAAGTCTTAATCGAGCTGTACGAAGTGCCCCAACAGCATCACAAAATCAGTTAGCTCGTCCCGCTTCGCGCTACTCGCCGCTCTGTTGAATCAATTTCGCCACCAGTCCCGTCCAGCCAGTCTGATGCCCCGCCCCGAGCCCGGCGCCATTGTCACCGTGAAAATACTCGTAAAACAAAATAAAGTCGCGCCAGTGCGGATCCTGCTGAAACAAATCCGTCGCGCCATACACGGGCCGCCGCCCTTTCTCGTCGCGCAAGAAAATGCGCGTCAGGCGGTGCGAAATTTCAGCAGCCACCTGCCACAGATTCGATCGATTGCTCGAACCCGTGGGGCAAGCGATTTTGAAGTCTTCGCCGTAGTAGTGGTGGTACTTCTGCAGCGATTCCACCAGCAGATAATTCACCGGAAACCATATAGGCCCGCGCCAATTCGAATTGCCGCCGAAGATGCCCGTCTCGGACTCGCCCGGTTCATAGTCCACGCTGTTGACGGTGCCATTGAAGCGCAGCTCGTAGGGGTGCTCGCGGTGAAAACGCGAAAGGGCGCGGATGCCGTAATCGGAGAGAAATTCCGATTCGTCCAGCATGCGCGAGAGCACCCTGCCAAGTTGGTGCTTGCTCACCAGCGAAAGCAGCAGGCGCACTCCGCGCGCGGAACTTTGCGACATGTCGATGTGATCCGGTACATCCGGGTGATTGTCGATGAACCACTGCATGCGTCGTTTGAAACCGGGCAAGCGGTCGATCGCTTCCGGCTCCAACGTTTCCACCGCGAACAGCGGTATGAGCCCGACCATCGAGCGAATTTTCAGGAAGTGGTCTTCGCCGTTCGGCAAGCGCAATACGTCGTAGTAAAAGCCATCTTCTTCGTCCCACAAGGAGAGCCCTTGCGGGCCGAAATTATTCATGGCGTGCGCAATGTAGACGAAATGCTCAAAAAACTTGCTGGCGATATCTTCGTAAGCGCGATCTTCCTTGGCCAGTTCCAGCGCGATGGCCAGCATATTGAGGCAGTACATGCCCATCCAGCTGGTCCCGTCGGACTGTTCGAGATGGCCGCCAGTCGGCAGCGGAGCGGAGCGGTCGAACACTCCAATATTGTCGAGGCCGAGAAAGCCCCCTTGAAAAATGTTGGAGCCCTCGGGATCCTTGCGATTGACCCACCAGGTGAAATTCAGCAGCAGCTTGTGAAAAACTTTTTCGAGAAAGCCGCGGTCCGCCACTCCGCGCAAGCGCCGCTCGATTTTGTACACGCGCCACGCCGCCCAGGCGTGTACCGGCGGGTTCACATCGCCAAAAGCCCATTCGTACGCGGGCAACTGCCCGTTGGGATTCATGTACCATTCGCGCAGCAGCAGCACCAGTTGGTCTTTGGCGAAGTCCGGATCGGCGATGGCCAGCGACACACAGTGAAACGCCAAATCCCACGCGGCGTACCACGGATATTCCCATTTATCGGGCATGGAGATGACGTCGTCGTTGTACAGCTGGGTCCAATCCTTGTTTCGGCCCTGCAGTCGCGACGCCGGCGGCGGAGGATTGCCCGGATCCCCGTTGAGCCAAGTGGAAACGTCGTAGTGGTAGAACTGCTTGGACCACAGCATGCCGGAGAGCGCCTGGCGCAGGACCGCGGCGGAATCCTCTGAAACTTCTTTCGGCGTGCGTGAAGCGAAAAATTCGTCGGCCTCCTTTTGCCGCAGCGCGAAAATGCCGTCGAACCCGGCGGCGAAGTCGTCGGTAGCGGGAATTTCTTCGGAGCGTTCCGCATGCGCCGGCGGGGTGACCGCCGCATTGCGCCCGGTGCTTCCCGTCGCTCCTGCGAGCGGCGCGATATCGGTGAGCCGCAGTTTCAGCACGGAAGATTGTCCCGGCGCCAACATGAGTGGATAGTACGCCGCCATTTTTGTGCCGGTCTGCGCCGGATTCACCGCGGCCTGATTCTTGTGAATCAGGAATTCGTGAAAGGCATCTTTTACGTAGGGCGACGGCCCCTTGGTATTGAAGAGCCGCGGGTAATTCGTTTCGTTTTCGGTAAAGAGCAGTCGTGGGTGTCCTTGGCAAAGCAGCCAGCGCTTGCCGTATTGCCAATGCTCGATTTCCACGCAGTGGCAAACTTCCAGATCGTCGGTTTTTCGCAGCGTGGGCCTGCGTTCATCGCGCCCCCACGACCACGTATTGCGAAACCACAATGACGGAAGCACGTGCAGCGTGGCGGGCTCGGGCCCGCGGTTGATCGCGGTGATCTTGATCAGAATATCTTCGACTTCGGCCTTGGCGTACTCCACGTAGATGTCGAAGTAGCGGTTCTCAGAGAATATCCCGGTGTCGAAGAGTTCGAACTCCGGCTGCCCGCGGCCGCGCCGGGCATTTTTCGCGACCAGCGCGTCGTAGGGAAATTCCGCCTGGGGATACTTGTACAGCATGCGCATGTAGGTATGCGTCGGCGTGGAATCCAGATAAAAATAATATTCCTTCACGTCTTCGCCGTGATTGCCCTGATTGCCGGTGAGGCCGAAGAGCCGCTCTTTGAGGATGGGGTCGCGGCCATTCCACAGCGCCAAGCCGAAGCAGATCATCTGATGGCGGTCGCAGATGCCGCCGATGCCGTCTTCGCCCCAGCGATAGGCCCGCGAGCGCGCGTGATCGTGCGGAAAATATTCCCAGGCGGTGCCGCCGGGACTGTAATCCTCGCGCACCGTGCCCCACTGGCGCTCCGAGAGGTACGGCCCCCAGCGCTTCCAATATTTTTTTCGGGTGCGCGTCTCTTCGAGGCGCTGGTCTTCGGTAGTTTGCAGTCTGGGCATGGGATGGCTGCGTTCGGGCGAAGGCGCCCGGTGCCGAGTAGTATCGTCGCATTCCGGGCGAACGCCAAACGAACCGAGTGCGTAGCGCGTGCCCGTTCCGGCACGTCCGATCGAGCCGCAGCGGAGGCCGGTCAAGTTGGGTGGTATTCAGCGCGGCCTGAGCGATGATTACTTTGCGGCTCCGTGGTGGTCGTAACTGATGACCCGCGTAATTTTCCACGCGCCGTTTTTGAATTGCCAGAGATGAATGAACTGGGCTTCGCCTACGCCCTCAGTGTCATCGTGCCCAGGGTGATGAAAGCGGTGCGTGCCAATCTCCACTGCGCCATAGCCTTTCATGGGGTACACCTGCAAAGAACCGGGGACCAGTTCGCGGGTCACTTTGCCGCAGATATTTTTCTTGACGGAGTCGGTCAACGCCTCCCTGCCCAGCGTCACGCCGCCCTTGTCGTGATAAAACTCCACGTCCTCAGCCATGAAGGACGCAAACTTCTGCAAATCGCACCGATTATAGGAGTCAAACAGCGCGGCATCCAACGCGGTAATCGCCGTCTCCAGCTCCGCCTGCGACTTGATCTCTTCCAGCGCCGGCACCGCCTGAGCGTGTGCCGCACTGCACATCAAGATCGAGACTCCGACAAGCAATAGCGTTCTTGCAGAATTGAAAGGCTTCTTCATGGAACCCCTTTTCGGTTGGCGTCAAGGACTGCATAAAAGTACGCTTCGCGGGCGCAGAAAGTTCCCCCCTGATCGGATCTGCCCAAAAGAGGCTGGAGTCGCGAATGTTTTGTCGATTAGAAAGTTAATGAACGTGGGACACGGCTGAATACCGCCAGCAGTTATGGGATTAGGCGCTGGAGGCGGAGGACTTGCTGAACGACGCGATGCCCGCGGCTTCGTCGTCTTTCACATCGAAAACGGTATACAGCTTGGTCATCTGCAGCAGATCATGAACTTTTTTGGTGAGGTAGACGAGTTTCAATTCCCCGCCCTCTCGTTGCACGCTGGTGTACGAGCTGACCAGCGCGCCTAAACCGGAGCTATCGATGTATTCCACGTCCGCCAGACTCAGCAGAATTTTCTTCCGGCCCTTGGCCAGTAAATCGTGAACCACGTCACGCACCGCCGCCGACCCTTCGCCCAGTTCAATGCGCCCAGTCATATGAACCACCGTTACGCCATCAATCAGCCGCGTCACTATCTTCATGTTGAGCTCCTGAATCTGTTTGGCTTCCAGAAAACTCTAGCTCGAATCCCGCAGGTACACAACTAACCTGAGCACTCCCAGCGCCCCACTAGGGGCCGCTACAGGAACACCGCAACATTCTCGTTAAATCCATCTCATTCTCGTTCAAGGTGTCCAACATTGGACATCAGGTGCTCAATCTTCCCACCATGATCAGCGAGTGCCGCTGAAAAATAAGTTTAATTTTTCAAAATCACATCTGAATTCAGCCTCGACCCGTATACCAATCCAGCGGGGACAGTGAACGCGTTCGACCTGGGTCGCTGCGAAGCTACCAGCATTACCTCATGGCGTTAAGGAGAGATTCTTGGACAAGTTAACCTCACTCATCGATAAGGCGTTCACACGCCGAAAATTTATGGCTGGAGTCGGCGCGACTGCCGGAGCGACCGCGGTGCTGGGTATTGCCGGATGCGGTGACAACTCCACACCCACGCCGACTCCTACGCCCACTCCCACTCCGCAAGCAGCAACCGACGCGGACGTGCTGAATTTTGCTCTGAATCTCGAATACCTCGAGGCGCAATTCTATCTCTACGCGGCGACTGGGTCCGGGCTGCAAGCCGCCGACACCACTGCGGGATCCGCTTCTACTTTCACCACCGTCGGCACAGTAACCGTGGGCAACGCGGCCGCCGTTCCCGGCCTGAGCGCCGCCGAGCAAGACATTCTCAATGAGATCGCCTACGAGGAGCAGCAGCACGTGCGCTTCCTGCGCAGCGCGCTGGGCTCCGCAGCGGTGCCTATGCCGAACATCGACCTTTCTTTCTTTGGTCCGTTAGCGGTGGCCGCCAAGATCACTACCGCAGCTACCGGTGCGGGTTCCTACAGCCCCTTTGACAGTTTCGATGATTTTCTGGTCGGCGGATTTATTTTCGAAGATGTAGGCGTAACCGCTTACGCGGGCGCCGCACCCTTAATCAGCGCCGCGGGCGTGGCAGCAGGTTATCTCTCGGCAGCTGCGGGCATCCTGGCAGTCGAAGCCTACCACGCGGGCTATATTCGGACTTCGCTCACCGGCCGCGCCATCGGCGCCGGTTCCTCGACGGCCTACCCATTTCTGGACGCCGCCAATCTCGTGGAAAATTTGCGCGCGGCTCTCACCGTCGGCAACAGCGCACCGCCTTCGACTACCGGCTCGGTCGAAACTCTGCTCACCTTACCGACCGACTTGCATACCGCCAGTTCCATCGTGGCGGCCAGCCCCGCCAACGCCGTGGGTTTCTCCCGCACCGTAAATCAAGTTCTGCACATCGTGTACGGATCGCCGACCGTGGGAGTCTCCAGCGGCGGCTTTTTCCCCAACGGCATCAACAGCATTTTTGCAAAGACTACCGCGTAAGCATCGCCAGCAGCGATCGGCAGCAAGCAGTTGCAAGCACTTCGAACAGCTTCAAACAGTTTCGACCAGTTTCGAAAGGATGAAAAAGCTCCATGGCAAATAACGAAACGCAAATGATGGACGACATGATCGCTACCGGCCGTCGCAAAATGCTGACCTACGGCATCGCTTCTCTCGCCGGGATGGTGGGTGCCACATTGGCTCCCTCCGCTAAAGCCGCTTCGTTCACGGACGCGGACATTCTCAACTTCGCGCTGAATCTCGAGTATCTGGAGGCCAATTTCTATTATCTCGCGGCCTTCGGCACCACAATTGACGTGGCCAACGCCGCCTCCACCGCGGCCGGCGCTCCGCTCATCACGCTGTCGGGCACGGTCGGCACGCCCGGTTCCGTAACCGGCGGCAGCCTCGTTCCGTTCAGCACGATTCAGGTCTCTTCCTACGCCATCGAAACGGCCGTGGAAGAAGGCAAGCACGTGCAATTGTTGCTCACCGCGCTAGGCAGCGCGGCGGTCGCGCAGCCGGCGCTTAACCTGGGAACTTCCTTCCAGACGCTGGCCACCGCGGCGAATATTCCCAACGGTGCAACCTTCAGC
>DATCOK010000046.1:0-4789 GCA_036564765.1 Candidatus Acidiferrum sp.
GCGCCGCCACGGGCGCCTGCCGGGAAAACAGCAGGCTGTCGAGATGACACAGGTCGATGACCAGCTTGACCTGCGCTGAAGGTGCGACGATCACGAATGTTCCGCCGATGGCTTTGAGCTGACGGTAGTAGCGCATCAGCAGGCCGACGCCCGCGGAACTGAGATAGTAGACTGCGGAGAAATTCAGGCGCAAATGGTGTGCGCCCCCGCGGATGAGTTCCTCGAGGTTGCGCTGGAGATGCTCGCCCCAATAGTTGTCGAGGCGGCCTTTCACTTTGACTTCGAGAGCGTCGCCGAGTTGTTGAGTGACGATTTCCACGAGGGGTCAGGGGCGGACGTTAGCAGCAAGCTCGGCGGGGATGGAGATGTTCAATCGCTCGGCGCTGCCACGGCTGATGATTTTTTCTTCAACCATGACTTCCTGCAGCGGAAGGTCCTGGGGCTTTTCGCCGCGTAAAACGCGTGCGGCAAGTTTTCCGGCGGCGATGCCGGAATCGCGCGGACTGAAGCCGAGGCAGGCCAGACCTCCGCGTTTTAGGGTTGCGCAGATGTCGGTGAAGAGAGGCAAACCGGCGTCACGCGCACCTTTGACGGCGCCTTCGTAGCCTTCAATACAGGTGTTATCCGCCGGTACCCAGAGCACCTGGATATCTCGCGCGGCCAAAATCTGTACCGCCTGGAGAAGTTCGCTGGAGCCCGCGAGGGCTACTTCCTCGAGGCGAATGCCGCGGCGCTTATAGACTTCGTGAGCGACAGACATTTCTCTTACCGAGTTGGCTTCGGCCGGATTGTATAAAGTGCCGACCGCGCGGAGGCCGGGAACGAGCTTGAGCATCAGATCGAGATGATGTTCTACCTGGGGAAAGCTGCCGACGCCGGTAACAAAAGGAAGGTGTTGCGTTGGGCTGGTGCCGGCGCCCGCGGCGATAGGGTCGCTGACGCAAGTGAAGATCACCGGTTTGTTTTTGACTTTGTTGCAGGCGGCGGACAGGCAGGGGGTGGAGATGGTCATGATGACGTCTGCGTCAGAGTTGTCGTAGTTCTGGAGGATGGCGGGGATATGGATCATTTCGCCCTGGGCATCGATGCGAAGCACTTCCAGATTTTTTCCCGCAGTGACGCCACCTTGCCGCAGGCCCTCAAGCATGCCGTCAGCGCAAAGATCGGTGGTGACGCCGGGAGCCATAGCGACGATTACCGCTTTGAAATGGCGATCAGCAGCGGCCAGCGTATTGGCAGTGGCTCGAGAAGCAGAAGTGTTGCGATGAGCGCGGTCAGAGAGGAGCAGGATCGCGGAGAAAAATAAGATCAACGCAAAGCCCATGGCGAGTTTTTTGGCGCCGGCCCAAAGGGTCTTTGCGAAAGAGGAGGTCATTCTGATTTGGCAAAACCTCGGCGGCGAGTGAAAGGCTTGCGCGCGACTATATCGAAGTCGGGGCAGGAGTCAAGAAAGAGGGCAGGCATCGAATTGCCGCGGCGTGCAGTTTTTCTTTAGTGCCAGTACTTTAGTTTTCGGTAGATGTTTAGGTTCTGCTTGACGGAGTTGGCGCGGCGTAGTTTACTTTGGCGGTCCCCACCCTTTCCGAGACTGCGAGTCTGCAACTTGATTCGAAGCAGAGTTACAGCAGGTTGTGCGGATCGCCAGTTTCACCAAACTTCGCCAAATCCAAGGAGCTATATGAACCGAGGCCGCTTCGTTTCCGTTTGTTTTGTTGGTGTTATGGGGTTTCTGGCTGCTGGTGCTGCGGTGCGAGCGCAGGGGCAGGGCAAGGCCCCAGAACCGATGGTTTTTGAAGACTCACCTGGCGGCTGGCGGGTGATTGAAGAGGGGCAGCCTCCGGTAATGATTCATGCGACGGCGGAAAGGATGAAGAAGTTTCGCGAGGAGCATCCCAACGCGAAACCGGGCGGCGGCTCGGGAAGCAACAAGCTTTCGTATCATGGTGGGATTGGCGGGATTGGCGTCGAAACGGTGCCGAAGGTCTACTTGGTGCTGTGGGGCTCGCAATGGAACAACAACGACCCCAGTGGAGAACAGGCGATTTTAACGAACTTCTACCAAGGCGTGGGCGGCAGTTCATGGCTCAACAGCGTGACGCAGTATTGCCAGGGCGTGGCGTCGGGCACGGTCACTTGCGGCAGTTCGGGCGCTCACGCGGGCAACCCGAGGGGCATTTACGCTGGAGTGTGGGCGGATAACACGAGCGCGGCGCCTTCGAAGCCGCGGCAGTCGCAGCTTGCGGCCGAGGCGGTACTCGCTGCACAGCACTTCGGCAACAACTCGGCGACGAGTAACGCTAGCGTGCAGTACGTAATTGCGACGGCGACGGGAAACAGCTCGAGCGGATTCAAGACGTCCTATTGCGCCTACCATAGTTCGACCACTTCCACGGCCGGCAACATTGCATACACCAATTTGCCGTATATTACGGACGCGGGTGCGAACTGCGGAGCCAACTTCAACGGACTGGGCCCGAAGGCGGGCATTACGATCGTTGGCGGGCACGAACTGGGGGAGACGATTACGGACCAGTTCCCGAACGGCGGTTGGCTGGACTCTGGCGGCGAAGAGAACGGAGATAAGTGCGCGTGGATCTCATCCGGGCAGGGCGCGTCGGCGGATACTTCGCTGTCGACGGGGACGTTCCCGGTGCAGTCGCTGTGGAGCAATGTGTTCAGCAGTGGTTCGGGCGGGTGCGTTTTAACTTATCCGTGAGGGGTTTTAAGTTGTGGAGTTCGCTCGGGCCCGCTGTTTGGGGCCCGAGCTTTTTTTTCGGGCCACGATGCGCGCGGACGGAGTAGGGAATCATTCCCGGGTGAAGAGTCAGCGCAAGGCATTCAAGTCAAATTGTGCAGAAAGTTCAGCGCCGGCGGGAGGGGTGACGACGACGGTGGCGGTGTCGGAGGCGAAGGAGTCGGCGGGCAATTCGAGTTGGACGGAGGCGCCGGTCAAATTGCATGAACCGTACTGATCACCGCAGATGTATTTAGGATTGCCGCGAAGCGTAGTGGCGTCGAGGAGGCGGTCGCCCTGGTGGATTTGAAAGGTGAAGTCGCGCCAGAAATCGGCCGAGCGAAGAACGAGGCCGGAGGGCGGCTTGACGCCCAACTCCGCGGTGGAGAGAAATGGGCCGTAGGTGGGCGTCAGATCGATTTCCACGTCGATGCGCACAAATTCTTTATGGCCGCGGTGATCCTGCTCGGCTTGTTGCGCGCTGTAATTGCCCATTCGGCGGTCGGACAATTCGACCCACTGGGCGAAGGGGGTGAAGAAGGCGATGCTGGAAATGTACGGGCCGGTTTTTGGCGCCGGAAGATGCTTGACGTACTTGTCGAGGTAGGAGACGACGGAGGCGTCGTGGTGCTGGCCGAGGAAGTAGGCGTCGCGGACGGCTTCGTCGGAGAGGGCAGTGGAGAAGGCCAAGGTGTTGGACGAGAAGAGGAGTGCGGCGAGGATTGCGGAACATAGCGGGCGGGAGGTTGCGGGCATGACTTGGTCTCCGAACGACGGGACGCGTTCTTCGATGGAGCGACTGTAGGTCCGCGGTGCGCGGATTGTCAATTGAACTACGGTACTTTGGGTATTATCGACTGCTCATGGGCTCTGTCGGATGGCCGACAGAAAGAAAAGGTGTGGCGGAAGGCTAACCTGTTTGGTATAACGCGAGTGATAGCGGCGGTTCGGCGGCTCAAAAAGGGAGGGGGCCATGGCTATACGAGTGATGATGGCCGACGACAGTGAATGCATGCTGGCGGCTCTGCGGCAGGTGCTGGCGGAAGAAGCGCAGATCGAAATCGCGGCGGAGACGAACACGTTCACGGCTACGCTGGCGAAGATGGCGGATTCCAAGCCGGATGTGCTGGTGCTGGATTTGCATTTGCCACAATGCGCAGAGTACGGTTCGGAAATGGTGCGGGAAAAGCTGGCGGGCCTGAAGCGCATCGTGGCCATTTCGTTTTCCAACGATGAGGAAGCAAAAGCGCTGGCGCAGAGTTACGGGGTGGCGGTTTTACTGGACAAAATGAATCTGTATACTGATCTTATTCCGGCGATTGTGAGTTCGGGCGACGCAGCAACCAGCGTTGAGTCCACCGCGTCCAAGGCTTCGGCGGCAAGTTCGGGAAGATAGCGCCGCTCACGGAATGAACAAGGTGGTGAACGATGAATCTTCCATACGATATTTTCTGGTTTGGAGACAGCGGTCCCAGCTGGATCGAGGCCGTGGAGAGCATGGAGACGGCGAAGGCGCACATCGCAAAAATGCCGCAGGCCAATTCGGGGAGTTATGCGGTGCTGGACCAACGGACCGGGGAGCGCGTGGAGGTTGGGGCGCAGGCCGGGATGAAAGTGGGACGCAAGCGGGCGGGGTTGGCGCGCTACGCTAAGGCTTCCTGAGGGCTTCTGTTCTGAAAACGGCGGCCAGCGATGAAAGGCTGGCGTTTCTAAAGGGATGATTTGTGCCCAGCTCTGCGTTAGATTTTTCAAATGTTCGAGTTAGCCTCAGGACCTGCCAGACTGCGCGTTGAATCCAGATAAAAATCCAAGGTCTAGCGGATGCGCGTGGTGGCCGGACTGTGCGAAATGTGGAAGATTACTTTCGGGGCATACCTACAGTGAATACCGTAGGAACTGTGGCGGGCCAGCCATGTTAGTTATTAGATGTACCTAAGGTATTTCATTTAGACCTCGCTGGTAGTGTTCCGTAGAGGCCCTAGTCGCACTTTTTGCGGTATTTTTCCGCCCCTGCTCAGGAGACCTGGCATGAAACGAAGCACCCAAGACACGAAT
>DATCOK010000047.1:0-1939 GCA_036564765.1 Candidatus Acidiferrum sp.
CATCGCGAATCCGCGGTGCTCATTCGTTATTGGATGGGCAGGAGAAACGACCGTGCAGTACGAAGGCCTGGCTTGCCAACCTGAAGGTGGCGAGCTCGCGCGATACCAGCAAATTTATTTTGCAACGTGGACCGACGGTCCCAGCCGCCTCAGCTGGCCGGGCATCACTCACTTCGTAGTGCGGCCGACGTGGGTGCGCTACAGCGACTTCGACCAGCGGCCGCCATTCATCCAGGAATTCACGTTTCCGTCCGTCGCGTAGACAAACGTTCGCCGCGCAACCACAATTCCCAACCGTGCACACCGCAGATGTCGTTAGCAAGTTAAAATGTCCGGTTTTCGTAGCACATGAAATGTCCGGTTTTGAATTTGGGTGGTAGGGATTGGTGTGGTGGTGGTGCCGTGGGAAAGTGGCAATCGCGGAGCGATTTCCAAGGGCGCCATGCGCCCGGCTTTTCCACGGCTGGGTAGTTGCCGCTGGTGCGGTTTTTCCAGTTGCAACGGTACGCCTTCGCGGTTATAGCGCCCCACGCAGTGGGGGCCATAACCGATACTCCAGGTGCTGTCTAAGTGTTCATAAACGGTGACGCGGCAACCGGCCAGGGTGCTCCGCCAGCGCATCTTGGCGATCTGCAAACAGAGCGCCCCCAGGCGTACGGTGTTGTCCTCCGCCACACTACGTTGGTGATGCAGCGAAAAGATCAGCTCCAGATTTTTCCCACGCACCGGCAGAAAGGCGTGGCCACGCTGCGCGGCCGCCACCGTGAAACGCTTATTAAATTCCTCGATATAACTATCTCGCAGAAATTCATTGGCGGCCTGCAGTGTGCGTAAGTTACGCAAGCGCAATTCCTGCGGCAAGCGTCCTTGCCAGGTGCCGAAACTTCTTTCACTGCGCCCCCGCGCTTGCGGGGAATAGGCCGGAATCATCTGGATGCCCAGTTCCTGCAAGGCTCGTCCCACTTGCGTGGGACGGGTGCGATCCACCGGCTGACCCGCTTTCGGAGTATGAAAGAAATGGCTGGCGCGATCGCTGTATAGCGCGCAGAAAGCCCCTTTGCGCTCGATCACTTCGCGCAGCGCGCGCATCACCGTGGCCGTGGATTCCTGCTCCACCAACTGCGCGTAGTAGATCGCGCTGGTGGCATCGTCGAGTAGCACTAGCAAATCGTAGCGTCGCTCATCCTGAAACCACGCGTGCGAACTACCATCCAGATGCAGCAGCATCCCCGCCAGCGGACGCCGGGGCCGCCGCCGGCGATGCACTCCACGCTTCTTGTTTTTCTTCACCAAGCCAGCCAGCTGCAGCGCTTTTTTTACCCACGTGTAATTCAACCGGATAGCGTGTTTTTCCCGCAGCTTTTCGTGAAAATGCCGCACGTTGAAATCGAAATACTTCTCGCGGTACAGCTCCAAGATCTGCTCCACCATCGCCAGCGGCACGCGCTTGGGGCTAGGCTGGCCGGTCCGACGGTCCAGCAATCCGTCGTAACCGTACTCTCGATACCGCCAATGCCACCGCCGCATCTGTCGGTCGGTAATCCCAATAATCTCCGCCGCCTGCCACCAGGTGATTTTCTTGGCCATCGCTCGCAAAATTACTTCCTGTACTTTCATCGCCCGCTCCACTGCCGCACTCGGGTAGCTCGCCATGCCTTCCCCCCAGGCTGGTAGCTGTACCCTAGCGGCTCGCTAAAGCGGACATTTCACGTGCTAATTAATGCGGACATATCATGTGCTACCGACACGGATAGCCATCTGCTCTGGTCATCCTCGCCCGCTGACGCTAGAATGACGCCCGCACTGTTCCGAACGGCAAAGCCCCGCGAAAAGGTTAGGCCTTGGCAACAAAACTTTTGGCGATTAGCGGTCCGCTAAGAAAATCCGAATTCCCGTTGTGCGCACAACTAGCCATCGGCACCGACGCCCGCAACACCAT
>DATCOK010000048.1:0-1859 GCA_036564765.1 Candidatus Acidiferrum sp.
GCGGTACGCGACGTGCGAGATGAGCAGATACAACATCGGCAGCGAAACCAGCGCGCCACAGGCGAGCCATTTCCAGGAGAGGCCGGCGACGAACAGCACCGCGGTGGCGATGACCACGATGTCCACGGAAGTGCCGAGGTCGGGCTGCGCCAGAATTATCGCGATGCAGAGCAGCACGGGAACGATAGCGGGCAAAATATTCTGGACAAAATCGTGTTTGCAGAATTCCATTTTGGCGGCGTGGCGCCGTTTGAGGTCGAGGAACCACGCGAGATAAAGGATGATCGCGAGTTTGGCTAGCTCGGAGGGCTGAATACCTACCGGGCCGAATTTGATCCAGCGATGGGTGGCGTGAGATTTGCCAAGGAAAAATGCCCCGACTAGCATGAGCAGCACGACGCAAATCGAGGTGTACACCACTTTGGGTTCGCGTAGGCGGCGATAGTCGAGGCGCATCAGCGCGAACATGCCGAAGAGGCCGATGGCGAGCCAGGCGGCCTGGCGCAACAGAAAGATGTAGGAGCGGCCGTAGTGCTGGTCGGCGGTGACAGCCGACGCGGAAAAAACCATCACCGCCCCGAAGAGGCACAGCGCGAGCGTTACGCCAAATAGAATGCGGTCGTTTTCAAGCCGTCTCGGCACGTGGATTTCCCTTCCCTTCGGCATCGGTTTCCGCAGAGGCGGCGGCAGATTGCTTTTCGCGCTTCTGCACCTGTTCGCGGAAGACGCGTCCGCGATGCTCGTAATTTTCAAACTGGTCGAAGCTGGCGCAGGCTGGGGCGAGGAGCACGGTGTCGCCCTTGCGCGCGACTTGCGAGGCGATTTCGACGGCACGTTCGAGAGTGCCGGCGCGCTCGATGGCCACGCTGCCGGCGATTTGCTGTTCGATTTTTTCCGCGGCGGCGCCGATGAGCAGGGCCAGCACGCCGCGTTCGCGCAAAACGTTTTGCAGCACGGAGTAGTCGCTGCCTTTGTCTTTGCCGCCGAGGATGACGATGACGCGAGCGGGAAAGGCTTCGAGGGCTTTGAGCGTGGCGTCGACGTTGGTGGCCTTGGAATCGTTGTAGTAACGCACGCCGGCGATTTCCGCTACGAACTCGAGGCGGTGCTCGACACCGGGAAAGGTTTTTACCGCTTCCGCGATGGCGGCGACAGAAGCACCTTCGAGGCGCGCGGCGGTAACGGCGGCCAAAACGTTTTCGAGATTGTGCGCACCGGGGAGAGAGATTTCGTCGCGATGCAGCAAAACCTCTTCCTGCTTGGCGGTGCGGAAAACAATTTCTTCGCCACGCAGATATGCGCCCTGGAGGACGCGCTGTTTGCGACTGAACCAGTAGACTTGCGGGCGCTTGGGCGCGAGAGGGACGGAAGCGGGATCGTCCGCGTTGAGCACGGCGAAATCGCTTTCGGTCTGCTTTTCGAAGATGCGCAGCTTGGCGGCGGTGTAAGCCTCCATGGTTTTGTGGCGGTCGAGATGGTCGGGGGTGAGATTGAGGAGCACGGCAATGTCAGGATGAAAGGTTTCGATGAGTTCGAGCTGAAAGCTGCTGAGCTCCGCAACGGTGGTATTGCCTTCACTGGTGAGCGCGACACGAGAGATCAGCGGCGTTCCGATATTCCCGGCGACCATGGCGGGAAAACCGGCGACCCGCAGGATGTGATAGATGAGCGAAGTGGTGGTGGTTTTTCCGTTAGAGCCGGTGATGCCAATGAGCCGGCCTTCGAGGAAACGGTCGGCCAGTTCGATCTCGCTCCACACGGTGATGCCTTTTTTGCGCGCGGACTGCAGCAGCGGCGCATCGGCGGGAACGCCGGGGCTGGGAACGACGAGGTCTTGCTTGAGCAAGACGCTTTCGGGA
>DATCOK010000049.1:0-5000 GCA_036564765.1 Candidatus Acidiferrum sp.
GAAGACTGGAGCGGCCAGCGGACTGGCCGGGGAAGTGGCCACGCTTCCGGCTTTCGACACTTTGCCGTGGGAAGCGCAGAGCCCGCACCCGGATATTCTGGAGCGCCGCGCGGCCACGCTGTTCCGTTTGGCGGACGGGCAGGTTTCGCTGGTGGTGGCGCCGGTGGCCGCGGCACTGTGGCGCTACAACGATCCGTACATTTACTTGTCGCTGGCGCGCACGCTGACCAAGGATGCGGAGATTCCGCACGGGGAGTTGATCGGGCATTTGGCGGCGGTGGGTTACACGCGCACGGAGATGGTGGAGTTGCCGGGGCAGTTCGCAGTGCGCGGCGGAATTGTGGACTTTTTTTCGCCAGAGGCGCAGCGGCCGGTGCGCGTGGAGTTGCTGGGCGACACGGTGGAATCGGTGCGCGAATTCGATGCACGCACGCAGCGGTCGATTGCGCCGGTGGTGCGAACGACTTTGTTGCCGCTGACGGAATGGGCGGTCCCGAGCGCAACCGAGTTTGAGCCGACACGCGAAGCGCCATGGGAGAAGCACTCGTTTTTCGGGCCACCAAACCAGGAAAAACAGACTTCGCTGTTTGAGCTGGCGGAAAGTTCTTTGCGGCCTTTGGTTTTTCTGGACGAGCCGCAATTGCTGCGAGAAGCGGCGGACAAACATCTGGCCAGCGCTCAAGAAAATTACGACCGGCACGGGCAGGCTAACGCGCCGGAGGTGAATTCGTATTTTTGGTTGAGCGAACAGTTCGCGGATGCGCTGGGAAAGACTTCGCAAATACTTTTGGAGCAATTAGGGCTCAGCGCCGATTCGTTCGAGCGATTTGAATTGTCGTCGCGGCCGAGTGCGCGCTTTCACGGCGACGTGGTGGCGTGCATGTCGGAGGTGAAGTCGCAACTGGAAGCGGGCGGAACGGTGTTTTTGACGGCGGCGAGCCTGGGCGAACTGGAGCGGCTGGCAGATGTGTCGCGCGAATACGAGGCGCCATACGTTTTGGGCGAGTCGGAAGATGCCGCGGCGGGCTTCACGGCAGAAGCGGCGCAGGAATCGGCGCGTTTGCTGCTGATTCGCGCGCCATTTTCGGAGGGCGTGACGTTTCCGGAGGCGCGGGTCACGCTATTCGGCAATGCGGACTTATTTGATGTTACGCCGTCGGTGGAGCGACCAAGTCGCAAGATTCGCACGTCGGGATTTTTCAGCGATTTTGCGGAGTTGAAGCCCGGCGATTTTGTCGTGCACGTGGATCATGGCATCGGTCAGTTCGATGGCTTGCGGCTGATCGAATCGGACGGGCGGCGCGGCGAATTCATGCTGCTGAAATATGCGGACGAGGCGCGCTTGTATGTGCCGCTCGAACGTATGGATCTGGTGCAGAACTACAGCATCGTGGAGGGCGATCAGCCGGCGCTGGATAAATTGGGCGGGACGGCGTGGAACACGCGGAAAACGCGGGCGCGCAAATCGGTTGAGGATATGGCCGACCAGCTGCTGGCGTTGTACGCGCAGAGGAAAACCGCGCCGGGCTTTGCGTTTGCGCCGGATGGAAATTTTCAGCGGGAGTTTGAGGACGCGTTTGAGTTTGAAGAGACCGCGGACCAGATTACGGCGTTGACGGATATCAAGGGCGACATGGAGCGGGCCGCGCCGATGGACCGCTTGCTGTGCGGCGACGTGGGCTACGGGAAAACCGAAGTGGCCATGCGCGCGGCGTTCAAGGCAGTGGCGGACAGCAAGCAAGTAGCGGTGCTGTCGCCGACCACGGTGCTGGCCTTTCAACATTTTGAAACGTTCAAGCACCGCTTCGCGGCGTTTCCGGTGCGGATTGAAATGCTGAGCCGGTTTCGCAGCGCGGCGGAGCAGAAAAAAACATTGGCGGAGCTGGAAGCCGGAAGAGTGGACATCGTGATCGGAACGCACCGGCTGCTTTCGAAGGACGTGAAGTTTCAGGAGCTGGGATTGCTGGTGGTGGATGAAGAGCAGCGCTTCGGCGTGGCGCATAAAGAGCGGCTGAAAGAGATGAGCAAAAACGTGGATGCGCTGGCGCTTTCAGCCACGCCGATTCCACGGACGCTGCATATGTCGCTGATCGAAACGCCACCGCGGGACCGTTTGGCCATTCAGACGGTGGTTGCGCCGTTCCAGGAGGAACTGGTCCAGCGGGCCATCGAGACGGAGCTGGCGCGCGAGGGGCAGGTTTATTTCATTCACAACCGCATCGAGTCGATCTATTCGCTGGGGGCGCTGGTAAGCAAACTGGTGCCCAAGGCGCGAGTGGTGGTGGCGCACGGGCAGATGGGCGAGAAGGAACTGGAAGCGGTGATGCTGAAATTTATCCGCGATGAAGCGGACGTGCTGGTCGCCACCACGATTGTGGAGAACGGGTTGGATATTCCGCGGGCGAACACGATTTTGATCAATCGCGCAGACCGGCTGGGGCTGGCGGAGCTTTATCAGTTAAGAGGACGGGTGGGGCGGTCGAGCCAGCGGGCGTACGCGTATTTGCTGGTGCCGCCGGAAGAAATATTGTCGGATATCGCGCGCAAGCGGCTGGCGGCGATGAAAGAGTTCAGTGAATTGGGCGCGGGCTTCCGCATTGCGGCGCTGGATTTGGAGTTGCGCGGCGCGGGGAACATGCTGGGACGGCAGCAGCACGGGCACATTGAGGCCATAGGATTCGATCTGTATTGCCAGATGTTGGAGCGCGCGGTTTCGAAACTGAAGGGTGAAGAGGTGGCACCGGAGCTGCGCACGACCTTGAACCTGGGATTCGATGTGCGCATCCCGCAGGAATATATTCCCAGCGAAAATTTGCGGCTGCGGACTTATAAGCGGATTTCGTCGATTTCGACGGAGACGGAAAAGCAGGACGTGCGGAAGGAGCTGGAGGATCGATTTGGGGCGCTGCCGAAATCGGTGGAAAACCTTTTGGAGTACGCCACGCTCAAATCTTTGTGCGAGCGGCTGCGTATCTCTTCGGTGGAGCGGCAGGGCAGCCGGGTGGCCATCCGGTTTTATCCGGAAACCACGCTGGATCCGGCGGCGCTGGTAGCGGTGGTGCGGTCGCGAAAGGGCATCAAGCTGGACCCCAGCGGGGTGTTGTGGATCGAGATTACGCGCGGCGAACCGGTGGCGGAGACGTTGAGAAACGTATTGCTCGGGCTTCAAGGCCAGGGCTAAACTGAAAGTGTTAAACTCCAGACGAGGTATTAATGCGTAAATTACTGCTAGGTGCGGCGCTGTGCTGCGCGATTCCCGTGGCCATGCTGGCGCAGGACAATTCCGCGGGCGACAATCCGCAAGCGAAACCGCCGGCGCAAGATCAATCCGGCCAGCCGACGCTGGAAAAGCCGGGCATGGCGGCGCCGGAACCCGAGAAAAAACCGGTGGTGAAGACACCGCCTGTGACGAAGCCGGCCGCGAAAGCCGCGCCCAAGATAGATCCGAATTCGGGCCGGGTGGTGGAAGAAATTATCGCGCGGGTGAACAACGAAATTATCACCCAGTCGGAATACGACAAGGCCAAGAACGCCGCGGCGGAAGACGCCAAGCAGGAGTGCCAGGGGAAGTGCACGCCGGAACAACTGCAGATCGCCATCGAAGACCGGCAAAAGAATACTTTGCGGGATTTGATTGATCAGTCTTTGCTGGTGCAGCGCGGCAAGGATATGGGCGTGAGCGTGGAAACGGACGTGATCAAGCGGTTGGATCAGCTGCGCATCCAGAATAATTTGGCGAGCATGGAAGATCTGGAGAAGGCCGTCTCGGCGCAGGGTCTTAACTGGGAAGATTTCAAGAACAGCATTCGCAACGGGCTTTTGACGCAGCGGGTGATTTCGAGCGAAGTGGGCTCGCACATCAGCATCGGGCACGACGAGATTGAAAAATATTACAACGAGCACAAAGCGGAGTTTGTACGGCCGGAGCAGGTGGCGCTGCGCTCCATTGAAGTCAATACGGATAAAAAGTCGCCGGAAGAGATTGCGGAGCTAAAGAAGAAGGCGGAGACCACGCTGAAGCGCGTGAAAGACGGCGATGACTTCGCGGAAATGGCCAAGCGGTTTTCGGATGGCAGCACCGCGAAGCAGGGTGGGTACCTGGGCGTTTACAAGCGCGGGGAGCTTTCGAAGGAATTGGAAGACGTCGTGTTCAAGATGCGGAAAAACGACGTGACCGATGTGATGGACACCAAGCAGGGATTTTTGATTCTGCAGGTGCTGGAGCATTACGACGAAGGCGAGCAGTCGCTGGCGAAGGTGGAATCGGAAATCACCGACAAGCTGTACAGCGGGCGAATGGAACCGGCCATGCGCGAATATGTGAAGACACTGAGGGAGCAGAGCTACGTGGTGATCAAGCCGGGTTACCAGGACATCGCCGGCGGCGGAAATTCGGAAATTCAGGAAGTGAGCGCGACGCCGGAAGCGAAGAAGAATAAGAAAGCGCACAAAAAGTACGTGCTGTTCGGCAAGAAGCAGGAAAGCGGCGGATGAAATCGCCCTTCGTCACCGACCTGGGCAGCGACCAAATCATCACTACATTTTTCCTTGTACACGAAAAAGAGGTCCGCAATACGCGCGAAGGCAAGTCCTACTTGCGCCTCGAGTTGGGGGACCGCAGCGGGACGATTGAAGCGCGCATGTGGGACCTGTTCGAAACGATCGCGAAGGATATCAACCGCGACGATTTCGTGAAGGTGCAGGCGCGCGTGGAGATTTACCGCAACAAGCCGCAACTGGCGCTACAGCAAGTGCGGCGAGCGAAGCCGGAAGAGATCGACCTGGTCGATTTTCTACCGCATACCAAAGAAGATGTGGAGAACATGTATGCGCGCCTCGTGGAGTATGCGCAGTCGATGCGCAATCCATGGCTGAAAAGTCTGGTGACCGGGATGATTACCGATCCGAAGATTGCGCCGCGGTATAAACGGGCGCCGGCGGCCAAGGTGATGCATCACGCGTACATCGGCGGGCTGCTGGAACATGTGGTGGGCCTGTGC
>DATCOK010000050.1:0-6244 GCA_036564765.1 Candidatus Acidiferrum sp.
TCATTAGGGTTAGGTCGGAGACACCGCCCGTTGACCGAAAAGAAGCAAATCCTAAAATCCGCTTCCGTTATCTCCCTCGTCACCATCTTTAGCCGTATTCTCGGTTACGTTCGCGACCAGCGCTACGCCCTGCTCCTCGGCACTTCCCACATCGCCGACTCCTTCATCCTCGCCTACCGTATCCCCAATCTTTTCAGGCGTCTGGTCGGCGAAGGCTCCATGAGCGCATCCTTTATACCCGTATTCACGCAATACATGCGCGAAAAACCGCCTCAGGAAGTTTGGGCGTTTGCCAACAAGTTATTTTGGACCTTGGCGCTGGTTCTGGCGGTGATCACTGTCCTCGGTATGGTCTTCTCGCCGGCCGTCATCCACACCTTCATTCCCGCCTCCGCCCAGCACCTCAACTGGGACGAAGCTGTATCGCTCAACCGCATTATCTTCCCCTACCTCTTCTTTATCGGCTTGGCCGCGCTGGCCATGGGCATTCTTAACTGCTTCCATATCTTCGGTTTACCGGCTGCAACGCCCGTCCTTCTGAACATTTCCATCATCTTTTTCTCTGTCGGTGTGGTTTGGCACTATTTCAAAAGCCCAGCGATCTCCTTGGCCGTAGGAGTTCTGGTCGGCGGCTCGCTCCAATTCCTCGTGCAAGTCCCCTCCCTCGTGCAAAAGGGCATGCACTTCGACTTTGGCATCTCCTTCTCGCATCCCGGAATCCGCAATGTCGCCCGCCTGATGATCCCGCGCTTTTTCGGCATCGGCATCGGCCAGATCAATTTCTTTGTCGACACCTACTTCGTCAACTCCGCGCGCATGCCCCAGGGCAGCCTGACCGCCCTCTATCTCTCCGACCGCGTCATGGAGCTGGTCCTCGGGGGTTACGCCATCGCCGTAGCCACCGCGATTTTGCCCATGATGTCGCATCAGGCCGCCGCCAAAGACTACGAAGGATTGAAGAAGACCCTCTCCTTCTCGGTGCGCATCGTAGCGTTTATCACCATCCCCGCCGCCCTCGGCCTCATGATACTGCGCGAACCAATCATCCGCGTACTTTTCCAGCACGGTCAATTCGTCGCCTCCTCCACGCAACTCACCGCGCGCGCCTTATTCTGCTACGCCATCGGCCTGCCCGCTCTGGCCTCCGTAAAACTAATCGTCCCGGCCTTCTACTCCACGCGCGACACCCGCACCCCCGTCTCGGTCGCGACCGTTTCACTGGTCTTAAACATCGTGCTCAACATCGTCTTTCTGAATTATTTTTTTGATTACGTCAAAAACGGCGGCCCCGCGCTGGCCACCGCCATTGCCTGCTACGTCGACTTTATTCTGCTGTTTATCATCTTCCGCATGCGCTACGGCCTCCTCGGTGGTAAGCAGATCTTCTTCTCCTTCGCCAAAATCGCCATGTGCTCCGCCATCATGGGCGTAGCCTGCTGGCTCGGCATGCACTACACCGCCTTTACCATGCACTCCCGCTTCATCGTGCAGCTGCTCACTTTCCTCGCGCTGCTCGGCGGAGCCACCGCGCTCTACATCGGGCTGGCCTGGATTTTCCGCTGCCACGAGCTCGAAGAAATCTATGGCATCGCCACGCGCCGGCGCACCGCCGAAGATGCCGGATTGGCGCAAACCTAATGGAAATCGCCGCCACCATCGCGAACTTCCTCACCCACGTCAAAGTGGAAAAAGGTTTGTCGTCCAACACCGTCTCCGCCTATCAACGCGACCTCGTGAAGTTCAACGCCTTCGCGCAAAAACGCAAACTCTCGCTCGAAGCCGTCTCGCGCGACGACCTCGTCGATTTTCTCGCCGGTCTGTACCGCCAGAATCTCGAGAGCCGCACCGTCGCCCGCCATCTCGTCACGATGCGGAATTTCTTCCGCTTCGCGCAGACTCAGGAACTGATCTCCACCGATCCGTGCATTAATCTCGAATCGCCAAAAATTCGCCGTTCGCTCCCCGGCTATCTGCGTCTTGAAGAAGTGGAGCGCCTGCTCACGCAGCCCGATGCCAGCACCCCGCTCGGTTTGCGTGACCGCGCCATGCTGGAAGTTCTGTATTCCACCGGCCTGCGCGTCTCCGAACTGGTGAATCTCCGCGTCGGCGATCTCGACAGCAAAGTGGGCTGCATTCGCTGCATCGGCAAAGGCGACAAGGAACGCATCGTGCCCGTCGGCCGCAAAGCCCTCGCCGTCGTCGACAAATATTTGAAGGACGCTCGCCCGCAACTGCTCGGCAAACTTCGGGGCAGCCCCACGCTGTTCGTCAATCGCCGCGGTGTTTCGCTCAGCAGGGTAGGAGTCTGGAAGATTTTGTCCGGTTACGGCCGTCGCGCCGGTCTGCGCGTTCCGCTCACGCCGCATATGCTGCGTCACAGTTTCGCGACGCATCTGCTCGAGCGCGGCGCCGATTTGCGTTCTGTGCAACTCATGTTGGGTCACGCCGATATTTCCACTACGCAGATCTACACCCACGTGGTGGAAGAGCGGTTGAAGCAAATCTACAAAGCGCATCATCCCCGTGCCTGAATTCACGTCCATGCCCGTACGGGTCGGCCCCTGCTTTTTATCGCGGGTGTTTTCGCGGAGAAGTCGCGAACATCCTGAAGAAAAGGAAACGTAATGCCAGATTATATGTTCTTGCTCGAAAGCCGTCTCTCGCCGGAACAACGCGCTGTGCTCACGCGCGTCCAGGAACTTTCCGCCGCCATGGGCTTCAACGTCTATCTCACTGGCGGCACCGTTCGCGATCTGGTCACCGGCGCGTCGCTCCGCGATCTCGATTTCACCGTCGAGGGCAATCCCGCCAAAATCGCTCGCGAACTGGAAAAAGGCGGCGCCAAAGTCACGCTCGAAGATGACAAGTACCGCCACATCGAACTGCTTTTCAGCGGCGACGTCGAAGGCAGCATCTCGGCCGCCCGCGACGATCATTACGTCCGCCCTGGCACCCGCCCCGAAGTCCGCTGGTCCACCATCATGGAAGATTTGCGACGCCGCGATTTTTCTCTCAACGCCGTGGCCATCTCCCTCAATCCTGCCTCTCGCGGATTGCTCCTCGATCCCACCAATGGACTCTCTGACATCGAACGCGCTGAAGTTCGCGCCCTGACCATTCACGCCTTCACCAATCAGCCTGTTCGGCTGCTCCGAGTGCTGCGTTTCGCAGCGCGCATGGGTTTCAAAATCGAAGCGCGCACCCAGGAATGGTTCGATCTCGCCGTGGAACGCGAACTGCCCGCCACCATTACGCCGGAAGACGCTGGCGCCGAACTTCGCGCGCTCGCCCGCGAAGAACGCCCCGCGGTGGTGCTCAAAGCCTGGGAAGAGCATGACCTGCTCGAAACCGTCAATCCCGCGCTCGCCAAAAAACGCCCCGGGTACGACGCCATCAACCGCCTCAGCAACGTCCGCGAGGATCTTTTCACCGCTGGACTGCGCCCGCGAATCGCCACGCCGATGTTGCTCGCCATTCTTTCGCGCTTCAAAGACCGCGAGCTGAATTCCGTGCTCTCCAAAGTTGGCTATCGTTCCGCGGAAACTCAGGAAGTTCTGAACTTCGAGAAAAGCGTACAGGCCGTCCAGAAAGAACTCACCGGCAAAAAAGTAAACACCCCGCTCGAGTCCTTTCGCTTTATCGAGAAAATTCCTGTCGAACAGGTCGCGTATATCATGGCTGAGTCCAACAACTCTGCCGCGGTTTCGAAAATCCGCGCGTACCTCAATAAATGGCGGCCCATCCGCTCCGCGCTTCCCATCGTCATCAACGAACTGACCGCTCTCGGCATGCCTCCCGGCGCGAAATTCGACGCCATCATCGATCAGGTCTTCGGCGCACAACTCGCCGGTCGTGGCAAAACTCCCGAAGAGCGCGAAAAAACCTTACGCAAGCTTTCCGGCATCAAGGAACAACCCAAGAAAAAAGAAAAAGAAAAAAAATCCAAGGCCGCCGACAAATCCCACGCGGCCGCCGCTATGGGCAGCGCCGCGCGGCAGAAGCATGAAGCCTCCGAAGCGGAATCCAAACACACCGGCGCCAAGGGCGCCGCGCACAAGGGAGCGGAAAAGCACGGCGCCGCACGCCGTGGCGCATCCCGTCCCGGTGGAAAAAAATCACAGCGTCGCAAATAGGTCTCTCGCAGCACGCGGGCACTCGGGACAATTAAAAAGTTTTCAACAGTGCCGTTCGCATTTCTCGTCGCGGGGATTTAGAATCGAGGTTCATGGGCCAGCCGCAGTTTGTTCATCTTCATGTCCACACGGACTACAGTTTGCTCGATGGCGCTTGCGAGACCACCGAGTTGCTCGACGAGGCGTCCAAACAGAAGATGCCCGCGGTGGCCATCACCGACCACGGTAATCTCTTCGCCGCCGCTAATTTCTTCAACGAAGCCAGCAAGCGCGACGTCAAGCCCATCATCGGCTGCGAGGTCTACGTCGCCAAAGGCAGCCGTCACGAGCGCGGCGAAAAAATCAACGGGGCCAACGCTTCGAACGGCCAGGATCGCGGCGAGGGAGAGTCGGTAGGCCGCGGCAGCAATCACCTCGTTCTCCTCTGCGAATCGCTCGAGGGCTACCAGAACCTCATCAAGCTGGTCTCCTCCGGCTTCCTGGAGGGCTTTTACTACAAGCCGCGCATCGATTACGACCTGCTCGCCAAACACAGCAAAGGCCTCATCGCGCTTTCCGCCTGCCTGCGCGGCGTGGTCACCGAAGCCGTGGTGGAGGAAAAATACGATCAGGCCCGCGAAAACGCCTATCGCCTCCGCGACATTTTCGGCAAGCAGAATTTCTTCCTGGAAATTCAGGACCAGGGCCTCGAAATCGAAAAGAACGTCAACCCGCACCTCGTGCGCCTGGCGAAAGAATCCGGCATCCCGCTGGTCGCTACCAACGACTGTCACTATTTGCACGACACCGACGCGCACTCCCAGGAAGTTTTGCTGTGCATCCAGACCGGCAAAACCATGAGCGACGCGCATCGCATGAAATTTGCCACCGATCAGTTTTTCTTCAAAAGCGCCGCGCAAATGGCCCAGGTCTTCCGCGAATTGCCCGACGCCCTGAGCCGCACCGTCGATATCGCCGCTCGCTGCAACGTAAAAATCGAGCGTATTGCCAATCCCTTTCCCGAATTTAAGGTTCCCGAAGGCCACACCCCGGGCAGCTATTTTGAAATGGTCGTGCGCGAAGGCTTCGTCTCCCGCGTACCGTACCTCGAGCGCCTGGCTAAACAAGGATTGCTGCGCAACAGTCTCGCCGAATACGAGCGCCGCCTCTCCTTCGAAATTCAGATGATTCAGAAGATGCGCTACGAAGGCTACTTCCTGATCGTCTGGGACTTCATCCATTACGCCCGCGGTCAAAACGTTCCCGTGGGTCCTGGCCGCGGTTCCGCGGCGGGCAGCCTGGTCAGCTACGCGCTGCGCATCACCGACGTCGATCCGCTGCAGTACAACCTCATCTTCGAGCGCTTCCTCAATCCCGAGCGCGTCTCCATGCCGGATATCGACATCGACTTCTGCATGCGCCGCCGTGGCGAAGTCATCGACTACGTCACCCAAAAATACGGCCGCGAAAATGTGTCGCAGATCATCACCTTCGGCACCATGGCCGCCAAAGCCGCCGTCAAAGACGTCGGCCGCGCCATGGACATTCCCTACATGGAAGTCGATCGCCTCGCGAAATTAATTCCCACCACGCTGGGCATCGAATTGAAAGACGCGCTCGAACAGGCTCCGCTGCTGAAAGCAGCCATCAACAGCGACGAACGCCTCAAGGATTTAATGGCCGTGGCCCTGCGCCTCGAAGGCCTCGCGCGCCATGCCTCTACGCACGCCGCCGGCGTAGTCATCTCCGCGCGCCCACTCACCGACATCGTTCCCGTTTACAAGACCAACCGCGACGAAATCACCACGCAGTACGACATGAACGCACTCGAGCGTCTCGGCCTGCTCAAGATGGATTTTCTCGGCCTCACCACGCTCACGGTGCTCAAAGACACCGTGGAGATGATCGAGAAAAATCGCGGCGTCAAAATCGATATCGACAATCTTGTTCTCGACGACGCCGATACCTACAAACTTTTCTCCCGCGGCGACACGACCGCCATCTTTCAATTTGAATCCCACGGCATGCGCGACATTCTTCGCCGCTATCAGCCCACGCGCATCGAGGACCTCACCGCCCTCAACGCCCTCTATCGCCCCGGCCCTATCCAGGGCGGCATGATCGACGACTTC
>DATCOK010000051.1:0-6720 GCA_036564765.1 Candidatus Acidiferrum sp.
GGCTAGCAGCTCCTTCACGAAGTACATCTGCAGCGCCACTCCTGCGGCTAGGAACAGCCACATCCATTTACGGCTTTTATCGCTGGTCTTATTCATTGGCTTGGCCCGGGCTCCTGTAAACCGCTTATTTCTAATAACTTGCTCCTCGAGCTTCTCTTCAGGTGCGTCCTGCTGTCTGTTAGCTCTGGCCCCCTCGCACCTGAACCATTTGACACCATTTTCAGCCTAAACTGAATGGTACGCAGGACACATTTTGGAGGCAAAACTAGTCTACTAGTACGTCGACTGTCAGGATGAAACGGGCGTAAATGAATGGTTATAAATACGTTAATTGATTTTAACTCTCAAGGCAGCCTTCGCTAAAGCTTCGCTGAACCTCTACAGACTTCCCTGTACGAAGGTGTAGATCCTAGGCCTCGACGGCAAACAAAGGAGTTAGGAGAAAGCCGAGAGCGGGCAGTATGAGGCGGCCTCGGCAGACTTTATCGGTCCTCCAATGCTGTAGAGAAATCTTTTGTAGGATTAGGTGTATTGGAAATCAACTACTTAAGTGCATAGCCCACATCAAACGGTAGCTTCCCGTCAACATGCAGGACCTTCACCGAGCTGTTTATCGCGTATACGTCCACAATCCCCAAAGCCCCTGGAGTAGAAGTCACTGTGCGGAACACATCCTCATCCGTATCCACTACTTTAATCAGCGGACGCGCCTCATTGATCTTGGCAATCGCCGTTTTAGCGTCGGCGGGTGCCACCCCAAATAGCTTCTGCACCGCCACCCGCATTTCCGCCGAACTCGGGTCTTTCAGCACCAGAGTGAAGCTGCGCCCATCCGGCCACGCCTTCTGCGCCCCCTTGCAAAGCTTGGTCAGCTCCGCCAGGGTGACATCCGGCAGCTTGCTGTCCGCCGACACCACCACCGCCATATTTTTGATTGCGGAAAAAGCCGACCCCGCAGCCAACATAATAAAGCCCAGCGCCGCGATCCACGCGGCCCGCCGGTAAAGGCGATATTGGACGTTCATCTTCCCCACCCACGTCTTTCTAAAACTCCTCTGAGTATCGAGACCCGCTTCGCGGGCTTCAAGTATCCCTTGCGCGCCATGTGCCCACTTAACGAACACGCCGTTACCCCGCGTACACACCTGTCCTTTGGGCCAGTATCTGCGTTCCTATCGTCCCGTTAACGTGGAGTTTCGGCGCCGCAGCCCGACGCTAATTGGGGGAAACGTTATGTACCGGATGTTGCGAACCGCTCTTGTCCTGACTCTACCGCTGGGTCTCGCCGCTCAGGCCACGCACGCCCAAAGCGCCGCGACGCGGGCTCAAACTCACGTCCCGCGCCTCGAAGAAGCCAAGTCCAAAACGCCGGTCGCCACTCCTGTCGCACCCGCGCCCCTACTCCTCTTCGGCGTCATACCCGTTTCCACGCGCTCCCAGGAAGCCCGCAAACTCACCGAGCAGGCCCTGGACAAGTACGAGAACGTCATGCTCGATGACTCCGTCGTTCTGGCCGAGCAAGCCACCCAGAAGGACCACGACTTCGCTCTCGGGTACGCCGTGCTCACCTTCGCCGCGCGCCGCAGCACCGGCAACAGCTCCGCCCTGGCTCGCGCCAAAACACTTCTTCCCCGCGCCACGCCCGATGAACAACTCATGGTCCGTTGGATGACCAGCATCCAGGACCGCAATCTTCTTCCGGCCATCGCCAGCATGAACGATCTGCTCAAGCGCTATCCGAAGAACAAACACGTCCTCTATCTCACCTCCGAATGGCTCTACACCCAGGAAGATTACGAGCGCGCTCAGAAAATGCTCGAATCGCTCTTGCTGCTCGACCCCAATTTTCCGCCCGCTCTCAACATGCTTGGCTACTCCTACATCGAATCTGGCCATCCCGATCCTGAAAAAGCCGTGGCCTACTCCAAGCGCTACGTGGAAGTCGATCCCAGCTCGCCGAATTCCGAGGACTCCCTCGGCGAAGTGCTGCGCTTCGCCGGTGACGATGAAGCTTCGCTTGAACACTTCGGCGCCGCCCTGCAAATCGACCCCACATTTTTTACTTCGCAACTGGGTTTGGGCGATACGCTGACGCTGATGGGCAAATACGATGAAGCCCGTGAGGAATACGACAAAGCCATCTTGATCGCCGAAAACAGTCGCGACCTCTTGCACGCCTCCTATCAGAAAGCGCTCATCTATTTCTGGGAAGGACATCTCGAGGAAGGCCAGCGCGCCCTGGACTCTCTCGCCAAGAAGGCCACCGAAAAGAAAGAACCCAACGCGCAAGCGGAAATCGCCTTCGGCGCCGCCATGCTCACGCCCGAATTCGCCAGTGAGCTTCACCAGCTTCGCAATCTCGAGCAAATTTTATCGGAGCACGTCGAAGGGATGAGCGGCGCGGATCGCGGCACCGCCTTGGCCAAGGTTCTCTGCGAGGAAGCGCGCGTCGCCTCGCAACACGCGATTCGCGAAACCGCCGAGCAGGCCATCGCCAGCCTCGAAAAACTCGCCTCGCAATCCGGCGATTCGGTTGTCGCCAACCAATACGACACCGCTCGCGGCTACCTGTTTCAGTCGCAAGGCGACCTGGCCAATGCCGGCAACGAACTCAGCTCCAACCGCCACTCGCCGCTGGCCGTTCAACAACTGGCCCGCGTCCAACAAAAATCCGGTGACCAGTCCGCCGCCAACGAATCCCTGCTCCAACTGAAATACCAACGCGCCCCCACCGCAGAATGGTACCTGGCCACCCTATTCACCAAAACCACCCACTAACGAGCGAATAGCAAAAATCAGATTTCCTCTGCAAGGCGAACTGCCGCGGTCGGTCTGTGCGAGGCGGCAAGTGGGTTGCTTCGCCGTCCTGTTTTTTAGGGTGGGCGTTGTAACGTGGCTCAGCAATCTGTTATCCGCGGAGCACCATCATTCCCATGCCAGTCTCATCCCCTGTTCCGTTCACGCCTCCGCAACCAGCCGAATATCCCGCGCCTCCAACATCGCCTTCGCATACCCGCGCCGAGCCACCGCGAGCATCGCCAGCCCGATCTGCTCCGTCGTCAACACCTGATTCGGAAATGCCATCCGCACGAGCGGCAACAAAGGTCCGCCCAACGTATAAAAAATCTGATAAAGCCGGGTCTTCGACTTAATCCCGCGCAGCGGCTGAATAATTCCCGGCCGAAACATATACGCCGCCGCAAATGGCAAGCGCAGCAACGCATTCTCCGTCGCGCCCTTCACCCGTGCCCACATGCTGCGCCCTTTCTCGCTGCTATCCGTCCCCGCTCCCGAAACATAGACGAACGTCATTCGCGGATTCAGCCGCGCCAACTCCTCCGCTGCAGCCAGCGTGATGTCGTACGTCACCCGCCGGTAATCCTCCTCCGTCATACCGCTGGACGTCACCCCCAAACAAAAAAAGCATGCGTCAAATCCCCAGAGCTGGTCCGCGATAGCCGCAAAGTTCAGCAAATCTGCATGCACCACTTCCCGCAGCTTCGCATCCTTCATCCCCGTAACGCTGCGCCCTACCGTCTGTACCAATTCCACACCCGCATCGCGCAAACACTCGCGCAACACTCCTTGCCCGACCATCCCCGTCGCCCCAAAAATCAGAACTCTCATCGCTCGATTATCCGCCAACACCCCTCCGAACAAATTAAACTTCATCAAGCCCAAAATGAAAATCCCCACTCTGAACCTCCAGAGTGGGGCGCTCAATTCCCAAATATTAAAACCGCTACGCTCGTTTCAGCAGTCGCGTGATACCTACTAGGACCACCGCTCCGATAAACGCCACAATGATCGACCCGATCGTGCTACTTGCCCCCATGCCCATCTGCGAGAAGATCCAGCCGCCCAGAATGCCTCCCAGAATTCCCAGCACGATATCCGCAAGTACGCCGTAGCCGCCGCCCTTCATCACCTGGCCAGCCAGCCAACCGGCGATTAGTCCTACGATGATCCACCACAGAATTCCTCCACCAGCCATCGTTGCCTCCTCACGTCCCACAACTCAAAAGCTGCTAACACGCATATTAGTTCTAGAACACCCCTTTACCGAATGTCATCCGTAGACCAGTGGAGAAGAGCAGGTCATTATCCTTTAGACCGGCCAGCGGGTGGCTCACGAAACGGTCGCTGAAAGTGATCTGCCAGCTCAGCCAGTTCTTCAGTTTGGTCGCCGCAGTCGTATCAAACTGCAGGCGATAGTCGCCGGTGTCCGACAAGTTCGGGAAAAAGCTAAACTGTTCCGCCAACGTCGAGCGTGCCCCCAGCTTAGTGGTAAACGTCTCCCCCACCACAAACTCGGCAGTTTTCCGAGTTGTCGATGGGTCCGGAGGTGCAAAAGCCTTCGAATACTGCTCATTGTTGAAGGTTAAGCCCCCAAACACATCGAACGCGCGGTCCTTCTCCTTGATGACGTGATAACCCAGACCGCCGCCCAGCACGCTTCGCAGATCAAGATCCTGAAACCGATCGTGCTCGAAATCCGCCAATCCAAAGACGAAAACCCTGGGCCGCAGGTTGTAATCCACCCGCACCCCGCCGCGGATCGCACTAGCGGTGGTATTCGTCACATCATCGATGGTGCTTCGCGTGTAAATGTCCGTGGCATAAAGACCGATCTTCGTGCGCGAAGTAACCCGCGCCGCTTTTGCCGCCAGCGTAAAAGCCGTCGACTCGGAGTTCCCGCTGGTCAGGCTCAACCCGGTATCCACCAGCCCACTCCACAGATCCACCAACCGCGGATGTTGTGACCGCGCGTACTCCACCTCTTCCGCATCGTTCCGCACCGCGACAATCTCCGCTTTGCCAGCCTCCACCGGCCCGCTCGGCGCCGCCACTTCAAATCGTTCTCCCGTAGTGGTCACGACGCCCACTACCGTTTGTCCATTTTTCAGCGCCACATGCAGCGGCGACGTCGACTTGATCGACACCATCGCCTCCCATGGCACTGTCACATCGCCCGCCAATTCCGACTTGATCAGCAATTTATCCTGGTCGTATTTCACAATCGCGCCGGATAAACGGTCGCCGTTTTTCAATGTCACTTGATCCGCAAACGTCGCCGAGGCGCATAACAACAACACTACCGACAGAATTACACGTGGGGACACGTTCGTTCTCCTTATCAAAATCGTTCTGAGGATGCTGCAGGCGCCGACTCGGTGCGCCCAGGCAGGCTCTTACTGTACAAGAGCGTTGCCCTTTCTCCCACGCTTTCCGGGTCGCTCCAATTTTTTATCTGGCATGCATTGATCAAGAATCAAAAAACGCTCACAGATTTGCATTTTCCGCACCGCGAGCGAACAATCGAAGAGTCACCAACGTTTCGCCTTTCCTCGGAGATCGCCATGCCCGAAGCCGTCATCGTTTCTGCCGTGCGCACGCCCGTCGGACGCGCCTACAAAGGTTCGCTGCGCACCACCCGCCCCGATGATCTCGCCGCGCTGGTCATCAAGGAAGCGCTTGCCCGCGCCGCCACCCTCGACCCCAAAGAAATCGATGATGTGATTCTCGGTTGCGCCATGCCCGAAGGTGAACAAGGCATGAACGTAGCGCGCATCGCCGCTCTCCGCGCTGGTTTGCCTGTGGAGACTTCCGCGATGACCATCAACCGCTTCTGCTCCTCCGGCCTGCAAGCCATCGCTCTGGGTGCCGAACGCATTCGCGCGGGCGCCGCACAAGCCATCGTCGCCGGCGGCACCGAATCCATGTCCATGGTGCCCATGGGCGGCAACAAAATTTCCCCGAATCCTTGGCTCGTCGATAACCAACCCGATGCCTACATCAACATGGGTCTCGGCACGGAAAATATCGCCCGCAAATTCAACATCACTCGCGAGCAAGCCGACCAGTTCTCCGCCGATTCGCACAAAAAAGCCATAGCCGCCATCGCCGCCGGGAATTTCAACGAAGAGATTATTCCCGTCGAAGTGAAAATCACCGTGCTGGCCAGCGCCAACGGCGCAGATGCAGCCGGCAAATCGGGCAAATCCTCAACCAAGCTCACCACCCACACGCTGCAATTCGACGCCGACGAACTTCCGCGCGCTGACACTTCGCTTGAAGTTCTCGCAAAACTCAAACCGGCATTCCACGCCAAAGGCACCGTCACCGCGGGAAACAGTTCCCCCATGAGCGACGGCGCAGCCGCAGTCGTCATCATGTCCGACGCGCGCGCGAAAGAACTGGGCCTCCAGCCTCTCGCCCGCTTCGTCTCTTACGCCACCGCCGGCTGCCCGCCGGAAGAATTCGGCATCGGCCCGGTCTTCGCCATCCCCAAAGCGCTAAAACTCGCCGGCCTCCAGCTCAAAGACATCGACGTTATCGAGCTTAACGAAGCCTTCGCCGCTCAATCGCTGGCCGTCATCCAGCAAGCGGGCCTGGATCCCGCGCGTCTCAATCCCAACGGCGGTGCCATCGCCCTCGGCCATCCGCTCGGCTGCACCGGCGCCAAACTCACCGCCACCATCATTCGCGATCTACAGCGTCGCAAAGGCCGCTACGGTATGGTCACCATGTGCGTCGGCGGCGGCATGGGCGCCGCGGGCATTTTCGAATTGCTCTCGTAACCTCACCAACCGTGGTCGTCGCTGGTGAATTCTTTTTACGGCCGCGAAATTATTATCGCGGCGCTCGTGAACCACGCTCACCGCGGTTACACTGGAGCGCGCATCCGGAGCCTCCGCTGAATACTCTCGAATTCACTGC
>DATCOK010000052.1:0-3232 GCA_036564765.1 Candidatus Acidiferrum sp.
GTGACCGCTTCCGTGGACTACATCGACTTCCGTAATGCTGTGAATCTTGGCGAGCTGGTGATTCTGAAATCACAGGTCAACCGGGTTTTCACCACGTCGATGGAAGTCGGCGTCGAGGTTTTCTCCGAGCAAATCCTTACCGGGGAACGGAAGCACACCACCACCGCGTATGTGACGTTCGTGGCGATCGACGAGCACACCAAGCAGCCTAAAGCTGTGCGGCCGCTGTTGCTCAAGACTGCGGAAGAAAAACGGCGGTATCGTGAAGCTGCTGAGCGGAGAAAGACACGTCTGCGCCTTCGTTACGGAAAATAAAGCATGTGCTCAGAGAGCGGTCTTAAGACTAGGTACTAGAGCAGGCGATGAAGAATCTTAGGTCATGGCTCCAACCCAGCGAATCGCGCTAGTGGGTTGAGGGCTGCCGCCTTCCGGTTCTTCGGTGATGGCCAGCGCTTTGATGTCGCCAATCTGTTTTGGTGGATTTGCCACAATTAGCACCAATTTTCCGTTGGAGTCGGGCCGCATGGTCATAGACGGCATTGGCTTCGCTCCGGGCCCCTTCGGGATCACCCACAATTGAAGCACGCGGTTGCCGGCCGGCATCGGGACTTTCTTGCCGGTCAGAACGATTCCTTGCTCGCCACACATGGCCACGAGCTGCGGCGCCTGAATCTTTTGCGGCATCAAGGTGATCTTCACCGCGGCGGGATCGGTCCAGATGGCATTTTCGCGCCGCACCGCGGCCATCTCTTTTTCCATGGCGTCGAGTTTTTGCTGAGCCTCAGTGCGTTCGGTTTGGACCTGCGCCGCGCGTTCATTGGCGGCGCGCAAATCTTCCTTGGTCTGGTGCGCGCTCCACGCGGAGTACAGCGTAATCAGCAATAGCGCGGCGATTCCAGCGGAAAGCCACGCAGGGATTCCTGTCGCGTTTCCGCTTCGCACTCCACCAGCGGGCGCGCTCTTCGCTTCCGCGCGTACCGTCTGCATCAAGTGGCCCTTGAGCATATCCGACGGCACCGCATCCGGCGCGGCGTAGGCCAATTGGCTCAAGAGCCAGCGCGCTTCCGCCACGCCCTTGGCGCACTCCGCGCAACCGGTCGCCAGATGCGCTTCGAACTCGGCGCGTTCCGCCGGCTCGAGCGCACCAAGAGCGTACAGTTCGTACATCTCCCGGAATTGGACGCAGTCGCTCACGTCGTCGCTTGCAATCCTTCCTTCAGCCGCATCAAACCGTTACGAATCCAGCTCTTCACCGTGCCCAGTGGTTCCTGCAACTCCGCGGCAATCTCGCTGTGACTCAACCCCTTGAAGTACGCCAGCTCGATAGCGCGTTTCTGCTCTGGCTTCAACTCGCCCACCAAGGCGCGCACGCGTTCGGCGCGGCGCTTCTCGTCCAACAAAGACTCATACTGCGGCGCCACCACCACCGAATACAATTCATCCGCCTGATTTTCAAGGCGGCGCTGCCGCTCGCTCTTGAGCCGCAGGGTGTCCAGCGCCCGGTTGCGGGCCATGGTCAGCAGCCACGGCAAGAACGGGCCCCGCGCGGCATCGTACTGCGCCGCGTTACGCCACACCTGCAGAAAAACGTCCTGCACCACCTCTTCGGCGGGGCCGGCTTGTTGCACAATACGCAAAACCAGGGAGTACACGATGCGCGAATGCTTGTCGTACAGTTGCTCGAAAGCGTTCACGTCTTTTTGAAGAAACCGGCTCACCAGCGCAGCGTCAGGTGACGCTCCGCGTTCATCCATGTGGCTGATGGCCGCAAGGAACACGAGTTAGGTTTCTTCTCCTGACATCCAATACGAAATACGGGAAGAAGCGGATGAGGCTTGGTGCCCGGGACCGCAATCGTGGTGTCTAGGGCTCATCGCTTAAGTCATTGCTTGCTTGCACGCTTCTTCAGCGACGCTGAGGGCTTGCTCGATGCACGCGGCCCATGCGGGGCCGCGAAGGTAATTACCGGTCAAATGTAGACCGGGGTAGTGTGACAGCATTGTCACGATTCGGGACATTTTTTCTGCGTGGCCTACGTTGAACTGCGGGATCGCCCGTCGGTAGACCCATACGCTTGAGAACGACGGCTCCTGAGAGAGCCCTAGAATGGGCTTGAGTTCACGGTGCACAGCGGCGACTAGCTCCGTGTCTGGCAGCTCCACCGCAGCGGGATCGGTAACGCCCCCGACAAAACTGGTCAACAGGACATGTCCATCCGGTGCCCGAGCAGGGAAGAGCGATGAGTTCCAAACACTGCCTAGAATGCGCAGCTTGGCCGACCTCGGGACCAGGAAGCCGAATCCGTTTAGATCGTGCCTGACCGCGTCTCGTTTGTATCCGAGCGAAACTACAGCGATCGGCGCGTATTCCACCGTCGCGAGGAGAGTTTCAAACGCGGCGTCCACGCCACGTAGCAGAGCGGCTGTTTGCGCCGTCGGCGTCGCCAGGATCAGTCGACCAACGGTTACAACCTCGTCCTGGCCGTTAGTACGCAAGACAACCTCAAATCTCGACGGCACTCCAGAACTGCGCCGTACGCTGAGAGCTTCTGTGTTACAGCGAAGATTCGAACCGAGGCTGGCGGTCAAAGCATCGATAAATGTTTGGTTGCCGTCGCGAAAAGTCGTCACCGCTGGCTTTTCCGACGGCCCGCCGTTCTTTTTTCCGCCGCGCCCCAATCCGCGGATAACGCTGCCTGCCGATTTTTCCGCCTCGTACAGTTGCAGGAAAGCGCTCCGTAGCCCCAGCCTTTCCGGATCGCCGGCATAAATTCCGGAGACGAACGGCCCCACCAGTTTTTCCAGGAGTTCGGCGGAAAACTTGCGTCGCACGAAGGCCGCGATGGACTCTTCTGCGTCCGGCGGCGCGCTGCGTCCCGCAACATCAAGCAGAATCGCGCACTTCGTTCCGATGCCGAACAATGGAGATTTGATGAACGCCAGCGGACTGAAGGGCACCGCGCGCAACTTGCCATCGAGCAATACAAATCGCGGCGCTCCGGCAGGCGCCACCAGCATTTGTCCGTCGATCTCCAAATCTCGGCAAAGGTCGCGCACCACCTGCGTGGCGTTGAAACTTTGCGGCCCATATTCCAGCAAGTAGCCGTCACGGCGCTCGCTGCGAATCACGCCGCCGGGTTGCGAGGACGCTTCCACCACACGGGCGTCCAGGCCCGCATTGCGCAGCGCGTGGGCGCACACCAACCCGGATATTCCGGCGCCAATCACCAGGG
>DATCOK010000053.1:0-3182 GCA_036564765.1 Candidatus Acidiferrum sp.
GCATAGCCTCGCGCACGGCGTCATCGTCCGACGAATCTCGCAACGCTTCCAGAGCCTTCATGCGCACGGCAGGATTTTGATCTTTACGCGCCGCGGTCAGCAGCGCCTGCCGTACTTGCACATTGCGTGCCTGCGCACGCAGCGCATCCAGGCAATCGAGCCGCACGCCGGCGTCGAAGCGTTCGCCGTTTTCCACCACGTAGGTCAGCACACGCCGCATATTGCTGTCGTCGGCGTTACCTGACAACACCATGGGCTGCTCAGCGCGCAGTTGCACTTGTACGGTGCCGGGCGCGGCGTTGGGATAGGGAGAGAGACTAATTCCTGCCACTGCCATTTTGGATAGCTGTTCGTCGGTGAGTCTTTGCGAAGCCAGAACGTTCATGGGCCGCGGATTGATATTGGAAGTGAGGCCCAGTCCACCCTGCAGCCAAGGAATTACTTCCGTGCCGAGCAGAACGCCAAAGAAAACCAGCATGGCACCGCTCATCGCCGGACGCAGCGCCATCCAACGCCGTACCCAGCCAAAAAGTTCCCAGCGTTCCTGCGCGGGAGTGGCCGGGGCGGCCGCGAGGTCATCGAGCTTTTCCGCCAGTTCGCTGCGACACTGTCCCAGCAGCACATCCGCGTTGGCGGAATCTCCGGCGTCACCACGCGCGATGCCGATTGCGTCCCACAGTTCGCGCTCGCGCGCCAGTTGCTGAGAACAGTCGGCGCATCCCGTGAGATGGCCTTCGATTTGCCCGCGCTCCTGCTCGCTCACTTCGTTGCAGGCGTAGAAAACGAGAACCTGCGCAACATCGCCGCAGCGCATCTTGCTGTTCGCTGCGCTCATCGCAACTCTCCCAATTCGTGGCGCAGCTTGCGGGTGGCGCGAAACAAGGAATTTTTGACGGTCTCTTCCGTCGTGCCTAAAGCGTCGCCAATAGCCCGTAGCTTCAATCCCTGATAATGCTTCATCTCAAATACGATGCGCTCGCGGGGCGAAAGGCGTTGCATGGCAGTGGCGATGCGTGCTTTGATCTCCAGCCCAAACATGGTTCTTTCGGGGTCGAGCGTCGGACGGTGCTCGCGCTGGCGCTCGAAAAAGTCGGTGATGCCTTCCTCATGCTGGCCGTAGTTCGATTCCGGCGACTGGTCTTCGGGGCGCGCCTGACGGCGGCGCAGATGGTCGAGGCACACGTTGGTGACAATGCGGTACAGCCAGGTATAAAAGCTGCATTCGAACCGGAAGCGGTGCAGGTTGCGATAAACCTTGAGGAAGGCTTCCTGGTAGACGTCGCGGGCGTCTTCCGGGCGTTTCATCAAATTCAGCGCCAGACGCAGAACATCGCGGTCGTAGCGGTGGACCAACTCCTCGAAGGCGGCGCGGTTGCCAACCTGCGCTTCGACTACCAGCGCGCGATCATCAAGGCTCGGCAGCGGGATTACCGATGCCAAGGTGGCGTCTCCGCCCGGTGCTCCGGCGTCACCGGCCACAGCCCAAATCCATTGTGGAAGCGACATGCTTCGCTTTCTCTTCGCGTGTGGCCGCGTAAGTACTGCAATATCCGGCACTGCAGCAGGCGCAATGAGTATCACCAGGATGCGCGTTCACAACCACGCCCTGCCACCTTAATCCAAGTGTACTCATTCGGCCACCACGGCACACCCGCGTGACCACCCAGTTGGACGCACCTCAGCCCCCCGGGTGAGCATCGCTTCCCTTGATAACAACGCCTCGGGACCCATGTTTGTTTCGTCAAAAATTAGGAAAACTTCGATGGGTAAAACAATCTCTGAGCGCCGCCTTGCGACGCAATGAGCCTGTCGCCGCGCCGCCCGTCTAAACCGCGGGGGGCGCAGCGCGGCTGCGCCACGCGACGAATACCCCAGCGAAAAGCGCCGCCAGCAGCAGCAAGACCACGTAGCCATTGGTGCGGTAGAAGGCATCCGGCTGCGGAATCAGTTTTGCGGCGGCTCCTAGAAAACCGACGGCGGCGGCGACCAGAAAATACCCGAGCACATTGAAGCGCACTACGCGCGTCACGCCCGCGACTAGCACGACCAGTACGGCCACTCCCACCACGAATTGCTTCTCGAAGTCGGCGGGCGTCCCCCAATTATTCCCGACCATGGCGATTGCGGCGCACACCAGGATCAAAAATTTCAGCCAAGGCTGCTTTACGTACGCCGCGAGGAAGGAGGCGCACAGCGCAACCATTCCGGTGTAGAGCAGCGCACGCAGCAGTACGGTTCCAAAAATGGCGGCTGCGGGCAAGGTCGCATCATAGTCGCCGCCGAAGGAGGAGCCCATGGAGCGATGCGCGGTGGGCCACAGGGCGGAAAATGCGGAGGTCAGTTTGCTCAGTCCCACGAGAATGGCCGTGCCGCATAAGCCAATCCACAACGCGTCGCGGTAATAGGCTGCAGGCATCCCTGACCAAGTGGGCAAGCGATCTTCTCCGAAGGCCTTGCGCGCGAAGAACCACGCAACGCCGAAGAGAAAAACGAGCCCGGCGAAATACACGGCGCCGCCAATCACCGTGCCGATGGCGATGCCGGCAAACATGGTTTTCAGTGGTACGGCGGTCTGGTAGGCGTTCAAAAAGCTGGCAATGCGGTCGCCAAAAATGAAAACCGTGATGTAGCAGGCCAGCGCCACGAAGCCCCACAGGCCCAGTCGCCGCCAGGGAATGACCTGCGCATCTTCCGATTTCAGGTTTTTCAAAAACAAAATGAGCGCAGTAATCATCAGTCCGCCGAGCACCATCGCAGGCAAAACCATGGATAGCAGCGTGCGCGGCAGCGTCAGTTGTTGCTGCTCGCGCGTCCACTCCTCGGGAATTTTGATGTAGGTGCGGTAGTCGGAAACTTCATCGCCCAGCACCTGCAGTTGCATTCGCGCGTGCGCGTTGGCTTTCGAACCGTGCGCCGCGGCTGCGTCGGAATCCAGCGCGCGCTTTTCTTCCCAGGTTAGAGTATGGTCCACGCGCCTGGGGCGTTTGTCGGATTTGGCCTCAAGCAAAGACCACTGCGAAAGATCCACATGCTTTTCGTTACGTAAGAATGCTTCGCCCTTGGCGACAGCCTCGTCTTTGCTCAGGGAAGCTCCGGGCGAGGCCTCCGCGAGGATGTGGTGCAATGAATGCAGCGAGCCGTCCGGCTTTAAAACCACCACGTATTCTTCCGCTTGGCTGTCC
>DATCOK010000054.1:0-6202 GCA_036564765.1 Candidatus Acidiferrum sp.
ACGCTGCAGGCCGAGCCGGATCCGGCCAAGGCTGCGGAGCGCCTGGTGGCGCTGGCCAACGATAATGGCGGCGCGGATAACGTGACGGTGATCGTGGCGCGGGTGGAAGCGGAAGATAAAGGATGGTTTTCGCGGTTGCGCGGTAGCGCACACAAAGATGCAAGCGGTAACGGCTCAGCCGGAGGATCCTGAAATGCCCAAGTTAACGTTGATGTTCGAAGAGAAAAAAGTAAAAGAGGTGGCAGTGGGCGAAAAGCCTGTCGGCATCGGGCGCTCGCCCGACAACGACATCCCGGTCGACAATCTGGCGGTCTCCAACTATCACGCGCGGGTGTTCGCGGACAATGGGCGGCTGGTAGTGGAAGACCTGCAGAGTCTCAACGGGACTTTTGTGAATGAAATGCGCATCGAGCGAGCCACGCTGCATGACGGCGACTCGATTCACATTGGCAAGCACCACATCAAGGTGGACGCGTCCGCGGACACTTCCGCGCCATACTTCAGCAAACCCAAGCCCGGCAGCGCTCCGCGCATTGATGAAACCATGGTGCTGGACACCAAGGCTCGCCGCGATATGCTGCAGCAGGCGGCGGCGCTCGGGGAGCGCGCGCAATTCTCCGCGAGCCGCATCAAGGTGCCCACGCTGATGGTTCTTGGTGGCAAAACCGATCAGAAGGAATACACGCTGACGAGCAAGCTCACTGTGATTGGCAAATCCAAATTGGCTACCGTGAAGATGACCGGCTGGTTCAAACCCAAAATGGCCGCGCAGATCAATCAGCGCGACGAGGGCTACTTTCTCGGCGCGGGCGAAAAAGTTCCGTCGGTGAACGGCGCGCCTATCACCGGGCAGGTGCTGCTGAAAGACGGCGACAAAATTGCCGTCAGCGGCGTGCGGCTGCATTTTATTTTCCGCGACTAAACAGAAAAAACGATGGCGACTCCAGCAGGCGGACCCGCCCACCCGCGAGGATTTGCAGTCATCGCCGCGTTGCTGCAGGACTGGTGGCAGCATCGCGTTTCGTTTCTGATCAGCCTGGCCATCACGGTTGCGGCGGTCGGCCTCTACATTTTCACTTACATCGGCGAGCATCCCAGCCCGCTTTTGGTGTTCATCGAGCGGCTGGAGCTCGACGCGCTGGATACGCGCTTCCGCATGCGGCCCGCGAAATATTCGCGGCCCGACCCGCGCATTGTCATCGTGGACATCGATCAGAAGTCGCAGGAAGGGCTAGGCAAGTGGCCCTTCTCGCGTACGAATTTCGCCGACATGCTCGACGTGCTGCGCGCCGATGGCGCGAAAGTCGTCGGCTTCGACGTCACCTTTGATAAGCCCGACCAGACCGCCGCGCCGGTGCGGGCTTTAGCCGAGCGGCTCGCGCAGCGCAAAAACGCCGGCAAAAGAATCGATCCGCAGCTGGAGAAAGAAATTTCCGACCTGGCCGCCGAGTACGACGCCGACAAGCAGTTCGGCGAGGCGATTCAGAAATTCGGCAACGTCGTCCTGGGGAATTTTTTCCTTGCGCGGCAGGAACTGAAAGGTACAGACGATGCCACGCTGAATTCGTACGCCGATCTGGTGCAGTGGTATGCACTGGCGCAGAATTCGCTCAATCCCGCCACCGGCAAGCAGGATTTCGCCGCGCTGATGCAACGCTTCGAGGCCAACAACATTCTTTATTCCGCGACGATGGCCAACATTCCCGCGCTGCTTAGCCCCGACAATAACAACACCGGAACAATGGGCTTTTTCAACGTGCTGCCTGATGCGGATGGTGTGCTGCGCCGTTCTCTTCTGGTCGTACCTTTCACGCGCTCCGAAAACATTTCGGAAGCGGAGCTTTACGGCTCGCTGGAAGTGCAGACGATTCGCCTCTACCTGGGGGTGCCTTCCGAGCAACTCACGGTGAACTACAACCAGACCGGCATTGTCAGCCTGCAATTTGGCGACAAACTGCAGGTCAAGCCCGACAGCATCGGGCGCATGGCTATCAACTATCGCGGTCCGGAGCGCACGTATCCTTATTACTCGCTGGTGGACGTGGTGCAGCACAAAATTCCCGCGGGAACCTTCCGGGACAAAATTGTGCTGGTGGGCGCTTCGGCAACCGGCATTGGTGATTTGCGATCGCCGCCTTACGGGGGCATCAGCTATCCCGGCGTGGAAGTGCATGCCAACGCCATCGACAACATGCTGAACCACGAGGCGCTGCAACGCGGCGCGGCGCAGGAACTTTCCGACCTTGCGCTCATTTTATTTTTTGGCATCCCGGTGGGCATCTGGATGGCGCTGGTCGCGCCGCGCTGGATGTGGTTCGGCTTGAGCTTTCTACTGGTGCTGATCTTCGCCGACTATCTGGCCTTTCTGCATGGCTGGTGGCTGAACTTCAGCGTGCCGGCGTTGACGCTGGTCTCCAACGTTTTACTCATCTCGCTGTATCGCGCGTTGGTGGAGGAAAAAGAAAAGCGTCGCGTACGTACCGCGTTCGGGCAATATCTCAGCCCGGAAGTGATCCGGCGGCTGCTGCTCAATCCCAAATTGGTGGAGCCCAAGAAAACTGAAATCACAGTGATGTTCAGCGACATTCGCGGATTCACGACCATTTCGGAAAATCTCGACGCCCAGGACCTGGCGCTCTTCCTCAACCAATATCTGTCGGACATGACCAGCCTGGTATTCGAATACGCCGGCACGCTCGATAAATACATTGGCGATGCGGTGATGGCTTTCTGGGGGGCGCCGTTCGAAACAGAGGACCACGCCATCAAGGGCTGCGACTCGGCGCTGCGGATGATGCAACGCGTACGCGCCATGCAGAAGGAGTGGGAGGCGCAGGGAAAGCCCAAGCTGGATATTGGCATCGGTTTGAACAGCGGGGTGGCCAGCGTCGGGAACATGGGCTCGGCGCTGCGTTATGGCTACACCGCGCTGGGAGACGCGGTGAATCTCTCCTCGCGACTCGAAGGCCTCAACAAGGATTACGGCACGCACATCCTGGTCAACGAAACTACCTACGCGGCGACGCGGAACGAAAACTTCGTGTATCGGGAGCTGGATCTGATTCGTGTCAAAGGAAAGTCGCAGCCGGTGAGGATCTACGAACTGATCTGCCGCCAGGGGGAAGACAGCGCTTACGGCACGCCCGCGCAAGTGCAGGAACGCCTAGCGCAATTTGCCTACGGCCGCGAACTTTACTGCGCGCGCCGGTGGGAGGAAGCGCAGCGCGCGTTTCAATCGATACTTGATCAATGGGGCGCGGACGGCCCTTCGCGGGCCTACTGGAAGCGTTGCCAGGAATATCTGTTCGATGAACCGCCGTCAGGCTGGGACGGCGTGTTCACCATGACCCACAAGTGACCGCGGCAGCAAAAATCGAAATTAACTCTGCTACGAATTCAGATTTTTGCATTACGGGTTTGGGCTGCTGCCGCGGCGTTCCGCGGGGCATTTTTGCGTGACATCCGCGAAATCCCCCGCATCCAACTCGCAGCGGTAGGTAGCGGCAAGCCCTTGTTGCTATCATCTGGGGCGCGCGCGGCCTTGCCACTTTGTGGTTTCGTGACACGCGGCGAACGTACCCAAATCCCCTTGTCGCGGAATCTAAAAAGAGCAGGAACCCAGGCCGCCGGAAATTGCTTCCGGGCTGCATAGCCCTTTAAGGAAACTCACCACCCTGTATGTGGATTGTCCGCTTAGCGCTGTCGAGGCCCTACACGTTTATCGTGATGGCCCTGGTGATCATCCTGCTGACGCCGGTGGTGCTGCTGCGCACGCCCACGGATATTTTCCCGAACATCGACATCCCGGTCATCAGCCTGGTTTGGAACTACACCGGGTTGCAGCCCCAGGAGATGGAGCAGCGCATCACCTCCAACTCCGAACGCGCCGTGACCACTCTGGTCAACGATGTCGAGCACCTCGAATCGCAATCGCTCAACGGCATCTCAGTGGTCAAAATATATTTCCAGCCGAAGGCTAACATTCAAACCGCGCTGGCGCAGACCACCGCGATCGTGCAGACCATTCTGCGCACCATGCCGCCGGGCACCACCGCGCCGCTGGTGGCGATCTACTCTGCGTCGACCGTCCCGGTGATCCAGATCGGCCTGACCAGCGACACGCTGAGCGAGCAGGCGCTCTTTGATTTCGGAAACAATTTTATTCGTACGCAGTTGGCAACTGTGCAGGGCGCCGCCCTCCCGTATCCCTACGGTGGGAAGCAGCGGGTCATTTCTGTCGATCTGGATACCACTTCGCTACAGGCCAAGGGTCTTTCCGCCACCGACATTGTGAGTGCCATCAACGCGCAGAATCTAATTCTCCCTACCGGCACCACCAAACTGGGCAGCCTCGAATACATGGTGGAAATGAACGGCAGCCCGCAGACGGTCGCGGGATTGAACGATCTTCCGGTGAAAACGCAGAACGGCGCCACCGTGTATATGCGCGACGTGGCGCACATACGCGACGGCTTCTCACCGCAGACCAACATCGTGCGCGCCAATGGGCAGCGCGGCGTGCTCATGGCGGTGTACAAGACCGGCTCGGCTTCGACGCTGGACATCGTCAACCGCGTTAAAAAATCGATTCAAGATTACGCTGGCTCAACGCCCGAGGGCGTGCACATCAACATGCTGTTCGACCAGTCACTGTTCGTGCGCGCTTCGATCTACGGAGTGCTGCGTGAAGCGCTGATCGCCGCGTGCCTCACCGCCTTCATGATTCTGGTCTTCCTCGGCAACTGGAAAAGCACGCTGATCATTGCGGCGTCGATACCGCTCTCCATTCTCGTCAGCGTGCTGTGCCTGAGCGCTCTAGGCGAAACCATCAACATCATGACCCTTGGGGGGCTGGCGCTGGCGGTGGGCATTCTGGTCGACGACGCCACCGTGGAAATCGAAAACATCAACCGCAACCTGGCTATGGGTAAGGAAACGGTGCAGGCCATTCTGGACGGCGCGCAGCAGATCGCCGTGCCGGCGTTTGTCTCCACGCTGTGCATCTGCATCGTGTTCATCCCGATGTTTTTTCTTTCAGGCGTGGCGAAATTCCTGTTCGTGCCGCTGGCCGAAGCGGTGATCTTCGCCATGCTGGCTTCGTATATGTGGTCGCGCACCATCGTGCCCACCATGGCTATGTATCTGTTGAGCGCCGCCGACGAGAATCCGCCGGAAGGTGAAAAAGCCGGCTTATTGCGGCGCTATCAACAAAAATTCGAACACGCGTTTGAACGGATGCGCGAGGGTTACCGCGACGCTTTGCGCGCTGCGCTGGCCACTCCGATTCTGTTTGCCTCCTGTTTCCTGGCGTTTTGCGTTCTATCCACGCTGCTGGTTTTTGTCCTGGGACGGGATTTCTTCCCGAGCGTCGACGCCGGCCAGATTCGTCTGCACTTTCGCGCGCGCACCGGCTTGCGCATTGAAGAGACTGCGCGGCTGGCCGACCAGGTCGACGGAGTTATTCGCCAGACCATTCCCAATGGCGAGGTGGAAACGGTTCTCGACAATCTGGGCGTGCCCTACAGCGGACTGAATCTGAGCTACAGCAACGCCGGAACGTTCGGGACGTCCGACGCGGAAATCCTGGTGCAGCTAAAACCCAAGCGTGAAAAATCGACCAGCGCCTACGTCAACGATTTGCGCAAAAAACTTCCGCAGACTTTTCCTGGCGTGCAGTTTTTCTTCCAGCCCGCCGACATCGTTACGCAAATATTGAATTTCGGTGCTCCCGCACCCATTGATATTCAGGTTACCGGCAACAATCAGCGGGGCAACTACGTGGTCGGCGAACATTTGGCCGCGCAGCTCCGCCACATACCGGGAGCCGCCGACGTTCACGTGCAGCAGACCTTTGATCAACCCACGCTGCACATGGATATCGACCGCACGCGAGTGCAGAACCTCGGGTTGCAGGCCAAAGACGTGGCGCAAAATCTTCTGGTCTCGCTAAGCTCGAGTTTCCAGACCGCGCCGGCCTTTTGGCTCGATCCTAAAAACGGCGTCAGTTATAACGTCGCGGTGCAGACGCCACAATATCGGGTGGACAGCTATCAGGCGCTGCAAAACACGCCGGTCACCGGCAGCGGCCCGAACATGGCTCCGCAAATTCTCGGCAACTTGGTCACCACCTCCACGACGGCGCGGCCCGCGGTAATTTCTCATTACAACGTGCAGCCGATGATCAACGTGTACTCCTCGGTGG
>DATCOK010000055.1:0-2100 GCA_036564765.1 Candidatus Acidiferrum sp.
CATGAGGTGACGGTGTGCGACAACGCCGCGCGCGCCGCGGAACTGTTGCGCAGCGAAACGTTTGATCTGGCGTTCTCCGACGTGGTCATGCCCGGAAAAACAGGAATTGAATTGCTCGAGGAATTGAAAGGCGCCGGAATCAAAACTCCCATCATCATGATTTCCGGGCAAGGCAACATTGAAATTGCCGTGCGCGCTACAAAACTCGGCGCGCTGGATTTTCTCGAAAAGCCGCTCTCGACCGATAAGCTACTGCTGACCATCGACAATGCGCTGAAGCTTACGCGCCTTGAAAATGAAAACCAGGAGCTGCGTTCGCGCCTGGGAAAGCACGAGTTGATCGGCGCTGGCCCGGCCATGAAAAAGCTGTTGGGCGAGATCGAGCGCGTGGCGCCCAGCGAAACGCGCGTGTGCATCCTGGGAGAAACGGGCACGGGCAAGGAGTTGGTGGCACGGGCCATTCATGAAAAATCGCAGCGGCACGACAATGCTTTCGTCACGCTGAATTGCGCGGCTGTGCCTTCCGAGCTGATCGAATCCGCGCTGTTCGGCCACGAGAAGGGCTCCTTCACCGGAGCGGCTGCCAAACATCTCGGGAAATTCGAGCAAGCCGACGGCGGCACATTGTTTCTCGACGAAATTGGCGATATGCCGTTGGCTATGCAGGCCAAGCTGCTGCGTGTTCTGGAAGAGGGCGAAATCGAACGCGTGGGCGGCGACAAACCCATACGCGTGAATGTGCGGGTGCTGGTGGCCACCCATCGACATCTCGAGAACCTCGTAAAAGAAAATAAATTCCGTCAGGACTTGTTTCACCGCATTTATGTTTTCCCGCTGCACGTTCCGGCGCTGCGCGAACGCAAGGAAGATTTACCGGCGCTGGTCCGGCATTTTGCGCGGCAGGTGTCGGCGCAAAATAGCTGGAAGGAAAAGCCGTTTGAAGAACCGGCTCTCGAACAGCTGCAGCGCTACAGCTGGCCGGGAAACGTGCGTGAGCTGCGCAATGTGGTGGAGCGCCTGATTCTGCTCTCCACCGCTGAAGTCAGCGGCGATGATGTGCGGTTGGCCTTGCCCAATGCGATGCAGGGATTCGAGGGAACCGGGAATACTTCACGCACGGACACTGGCGGCACGCTTGCGGAACGCGCTGAAGCGTTCGAGCGCGACACGCTGCTGGCGGAAATCAAACGGCACAATTTTCACATGACCAACGTGGCGCGCGCTCTGGGTCTGGAGCGCAGCCATCTTTACAAAAAATGTCAGCAGCTCGGAATTGATTTGCAGGAGTTGCGCAAGCCCGCCTAACCCGCCTCGCTCAATGTGAGCGGCGTCTATACATCCACTGACTTTTGCGTGCGACAATGGCGCTGTGAATCCGTGGCTCATCGCACCACCCGTCGCGCTCACGGCCGCCGCGGCGGCGACTGCCTACGGGGCTGCTTACCCGAGCGCGCAGCTTTTTGGCCCGACGGTGTGGCGGACAAATTCGCCGCAAAAATTGGCGATTACGTTTGACGACGGCCCGAATCCCAGGATCACTCCGGAATTGTTGGACCTGCTGGATCAATATCACGCGCGGGCCACATTTTTTGTTGTAGGCCGTTTTTCCCGCGAGTGCGGCGATTTGCTCAGGGAAACCGCGCGCCGCGGGCATCTCATCGGGAACCACACCGAAAATCACGCTAATCTTTTCTGGCATGGCCCGGCGGAAATTCGCGAAGAACTGCGCCGCTGCAATGACGCGATCTGCGAAGTCTTACGCGCGCCAGCGAAGTGGTTTCGTCCCCCTTGGGGAACGCGCAACCCTTGGGTCGTTTCGAGCGCCGCGCGCGAAGGCATGCGCACCGTTTTATGGACCGAGTTACCGGGCGACTGGCGCGAAAAGCCCGCGGAGTGGCTGATCGAGCGACTGCAACCGATTGCCCGCCGCGCACAAAACGCCAGCGAAACGAGTAATACCGGCCAAGGCCGTTTCGGCGACGTGCTTTGCCTGCACGATGGCGATCACCGCTCGCTCAACGGCAACCGCCGCAGAACGCTGGACGCCCTGCGCTACTGGCTGCCGCGCTGGCGTGACCTGGGGCTCGAATTTGTTACAAT
>DATCOK010000056.1:0-2553 GCA_036564765.1 Candidatus Acidiferrum sp.
CCGCCAGCGCGGCTTTGGTTCTGGAACGACCACGTTCGAAACCTTCGCGGCTTTTGACCAACTATTTCCAGCCAAGACTTTCATTCAAACGCAACTGGGCGCCGACCTGCCCCGCCACACGGATATCGCTCCGCAGACTCTTTTCTTCAATACCGCCCTCGGTAAAAGCTTTGCCTCGCAAAACGGTCTCGGACGTCTCTGGACTCCCATGATGGAATTCGTCGCCAATCGCGACTTGGTCGACCACGCAAAAACAGATTGGGACGTGGTTCCGCAGATGCAGGTGACCATTAGCAAGCGCCAACACATTCGCGGTGACCTCGGGCTACGCATTCCGGCAACCAACACCGCGGGCCGCGCCAAACAAATCGTGTTTTACCTGCTGTGGGACTGGCAGGACGGCCGTTTGAATGAGGGCTGGTAAATGCGCAAGCTCTGCTGGTATCTGAGTGCCCTGCCGGTGCTTTCGCTTGCGGTCCTGCTATCTCCGTCCGCGTTGGTGAGCCAGAAAAATAAAGGCAAAGCCTTGAAGCCAGAGTTTCAGACTTCCGACCGCTGCCTCGCGTGCCACAACGGACTCACGACACCTTCAGGCAAGGATGTTTCTATCGGACTGGACTGGCGCTCCACGATCATGGCCAATTCCGGCCGCGATCCCTATTGGCAGGCGAGCGTGCGCCGCGAGGACCTCGAGCATCCTGAATCCAAGGGCAAAATCGAAGACGAGTGCGCTGCGTGTCACATGCCCATGGCGCGCTACGAAGCCAAAGTAGACAACAAACTGGGCGAGGTCTTCGCGCATTTGCCTTTCGAGAACGATCCCAAGAAAAACGCCGCCGCGGAAGACGGCGTCTCCTGCTCGGTCTGCCACCAGATTGGAAGGGAGAAACTCGGAACGAAAGAAAGTTTCAACGGCGGTTTCGTCGTAGACGCACCGCGCAGCAAGGACGACCATCCGGAATATGGCCCGTATCAAATCCTGAACGGCCAAGCCCGCGTGATGCAAACCTCGTCGGAAGGCTTTCGGCCTAACATCGACAACCACATCCAGGACTCCGCACTGTGCGCCACCTGCCACACGCTCTACACCAGGGCGCTGGCACCTGGTGGTAAAGAATTGGGACTATTTCCGGAACAGGTCCCATTTCTCGAGTGGCAGCACAGCGACTACGCCAACAAAAACAGTTGCCAATCCTGTCATATGCCGGAAGTCGGCGAAGACGCGCCGATCACTCGGGTATTTGGCGTTCTTCGTTCCGGCGTGCGCCAGCATACCTTCGTCGGCGCGAATTTTTTCATGCTGAAACTACTGAATATTCACAGTGCGGATTTAAGTGTGAAGGCCCTGCCACAGGAACTCACAGACGAAGCCCAACGCACCGTCGATTTTCTGCAATCGAAGACCGCGCGGGTCACCATTCGAAAAGTGGACGTGACGTCCTCGCAAATGCAACTGGATGTCCTAGTCGAAAATTTGACCGGTCATAAATTTCCCACCGCTTATCCTTCGCGTCGTGCCTGGCTGCACGTCGTGGTACGCGATCGTGATGCTAAAGTTGTGTTCGAATCGGGCGCGATTCACTCCGACGGCTCCATTGAGGGCAATGAGAATGATGCCGACTCCGCGCGCTTCGAACCGCATTACCGCGAAATCAAAAGCCGCGATCAGGTCCAAATTTATGAGCCGATTTTGAAAGACCAGAATGGCAGGGTCACTACGGGTCTTTCGAATGCGGTGGGCTATCTGAAAGACAACCGCCTGCTGCCTGCCGGCTTCAAAAAAGAAAACGCAGAAAAAGACATCGCCGTAACCGGCGATGCCGCAGCCGATCCAAACTTTACCGATGCGGGCGACTTGGTCCGCTATGCTGTACCGCTAAACGATGCGGCCGGCCCGTTCCACATCGATGTGGAACTCTGGTATCAGCCCATCGGCTACCGCTGGGCGCACAATCTCGCCGCCTACGACTCCACAGAAACGCACCGCTTCGTCAAATACTACGACGCCAACCCCGCCGATACCGCAATTATCGTCGCGCACGCCTCCGCAAATCGCTAGTTGGCACTGGGAGGAATTCCGGGGATCGATCAGTAAACGCCTGCGCCTACGCTGCGCCGCTCGATCTTATTCATGAAATTCTCGATCACTTCGCGTTTCTCGATTCCCCCTCGCGCACCAATCGCCCGGCAATTCAAGGCCGCTGCGGCGCACGCAAAATCGAGTTGGCGTGGCAGTGGCCAACCTTGCGAAAGCCCGAAAATAAACCCGGCGTGAAAAATGTCGCCCGCCCCGGTGGTGTCCACGGCGTCGACGCGGAATGCCGGCGCATAATGAAAGTCCGAGCCATTCCAGGCCAAGACGCCCTCGTGGCCGAGTGTTGCGGCGGTCAATCGGGACCCATACATTTTACGAAGCTCGGGCAGCGATTTTCGGAGATTCTCTTCCCCTGTCAGCCGTCCCGGAATGTCCCGGCTCGTGATGAGATAATCGATCTTCCCCAGCAATTCTTCGATGCCGGGATACACATCATCCAAGTCCGCAATCACCGGCAC
>DATCOK010000057.1:0-9063 GCA_036564765.1 Candidatus Acidiferrum sp.
GTGGGCGACCGCGCACAACCACAGGGGTGCTGCGATACACCGCAGCGTGCCGGAACAGACTCTACGACTAATTAAGACGGCCTGCTGAGTTAAAAGGTTACGAAACGTTAGAGTGCGGCGGGCGGCTCTTTGGGACTTCCCTGCCGGCATCTTGGCCGTGGATTTTGATGCATTTCCGCCGTGCGGAAATGGCCGGGCCATCGTAGACTAAACGCCGACCGAGCAGCACTCCGCACAGAACGTTGGTGCTCAGCGCGTCGCGGAAAATCATCACGGGAGCCACAATGGCCAGGGGCGTATTGCTAGGAATTTTGTTGGGAATTGTGTTGGTGATGGTGGGGGTGTACTTCTACTTCTCGACGGGCATGGCGCCCGTGGCGGTCACAGCCCCGCCCATGCCTTTTGAGCGGAAGTTCGCGCACATGGGGCTGGCGGCCTACATGGCCAAACAGCCGCATCCCGAGCCGTCCGTACCGGCCTACGAACCGAATTTCCTGGCCGGCGCGCAGGTCTATGAACAGAATTGTGCGGTCTGCCACGGACGCCCCGGAGAACAGAAGACCAACATCGCCGCCGGAATGGCGCCGCCTCCTCCACAGCTTTTCAAGGGCACCGGCGTTACGGACGACGAGCCGTGGGAATCCTACTGGAAAGTGGAAGGCGGCATCCGCATGACCGGCATGCCGGGCTTCAAAGATAAATTGACCGAGACGCAAATCTGGCAGGTCACACAGTTGGTGAAAAACGCCGACAAAATTTCCGGCGCAGTGAAGGCTGAACTAACGAAGAACGCACTGCCGCCGCCCTTGACTACGCTTAATCCCGCGAATCCGGCGACAATTCCTACGCGCCCGTAACTGCGCTACTTGGTCGGGGGTTCTCGGGCTCGCGGCGAATATCCGTCAAGCGATCCGCGGTCCGCAGTGCGGGGAACCACCAGGCCCACAATGCGGTAACCGCCAAGGTGCCCAGCCCGCCGAAAACCACGGCGCGCACCGTTCCGAACCAGTGGGCTGTCAATCCCGATTCGAACTGGCCAAATTCATTGGACGCTCCAATGAAAATCATGTCGACGGCATTCACGCGGCCGCGCATGGGGTCCGGCGTGGCAACCTGAATTAGCGTCCCGCGCACAATCACGCTCACCATGTCGGTGGCGCCCACTAGAACCAGCGACGCGAGCGACAGCCACAAATTGTGGGAGATGCCAAACATCACGGTGAACACGCCGAAACCCGCCACGCACCACAACATGATTTTTCCGGCCTTGCGCCGCAACGGACGGTAGGCCAGAAAAATCGCCATGCACGCCGCGCCCAAGGCCGGCGCACTGCGCAGCAAGCCCAATCCCCACGGTCCGGTCAGCAAAATTTCGCGGGCATATACCGGCAACAAGGCCACTGCGCCGCCCAGTAACACCGCAAACAGATCGAGAGAAATGGAGCCTAGAATTAATTTCTCGCGCCAGATGTAATGGAATCCCGCGAGTACGCTGGAAAGATTCACTGGTTCGCGAGCGCGTGCTTGGCCTTGGGACTTGATCTGCATGGTGGCCAGCGCCGCGACCGTAGCCGCTGTTGCCGAAGTGCCGTACACAAATGCCGGGCCGTGAAACGCGGCGTAGGCTACGCCGCCAAGGGCCGGACCGAGAATCGTGGCGGCTTGAAATACGCTGGAAGCCCAGGCGACCGCGCTGGGGAAATGATGTTCGGGGACCAGTTGCGGAAGGATGGCGCGACTCACCGGACCGTTGAAGGAGCGCACCACGCCGATGAGCACGAGTACGGCGTAGATTGGACTGATGGAACGTCCGCCACGCAGCGCCACCAGCAAAAGCAAACTGGAGCACAGTACGTAGCCGCAATAACACAAAATCAAAACCCAGCGCCGGTTGAAGCGATCGACCACGTGGCCGGAAAAAAGAAACAGCAAAATCCCGGGGAGGAACTGCGCCAATCCGACATAGCCGAGGTCCAGCGGCCGGTGGGTAATTTCGTAGATCTGCCAGCCGACCGCGACCGACTGCATTTCGAGGGCCAGCACCATGCAAAAGCGCGCCAACTGGAAGAGCCGGAAATTTGCGAAGCCGAATACCGCGAGGCCTTCCGACTTGAGGTTTTCCGCCTGGGCCATTCGAACTACTTTGCCATAAATTGGAAAACGGTCATTGCCAGATTCTCGATCGAGCGTGCCTTCGCGCTTCGCGAAGGCACATCTCATTCATGGCGGTCTTTGGTTTCTTCGTTGGAAAAGAGCGGCGTAGAACGTCAGCTACGTTTCGGTGCGTCGATGCCGAGACGCCGGATGGCCTCGTCTGCAATTTGCTCCGGCGACTTGTCGATATCCACGGTCACGGCATTGGTAGGCTCTTCCAGAGTGGCCAACTGACTGGCCACTAGCGACTCGCCTGCAAAATGGCCGTGCCTGGAATGCAATCGTTCCATAATCAGCGACACCGTGCCGCGCAGATAGAGCAATTTTATTTCGGCGTGATCGTCAGGATGTTGGTCCGCAGCCGAAAACAAAAAATCACGATAGCTCTGTTTCAATGCGGAACAGGTCATCACTCCGTTTTGCCGCATCGCAATCCACTGTTCCATTCTCGCGCGAATGGCCTCAAGCCACGGTTCACGATCAGCGTCGGTAAGCGCAATGCCCTGACTCATTTTTTGTTTGTTGGCGGCCGAATGAAAATCGTCGGCATCCGCAAACTCCCAATGCAGTCTTGCCGCGAGCAGCTTGCCCACGGTGGTCTTCCCCGAACCTGTAATCCCCATCACTAAAACAATCACGTTCATTTTCTCTCGCCGCGACAACTCGTGCATTCTAATGGCGTGCACTTCCGCACAGCAACCGTCGTCAGCGCCTTGCTATCATCATGCGTATACCTGTAAACAGAAAGGACCATCATGCCCAACGACTCTCATCAACGCGCCGCGGAATTCCACGAACAAGCGGCCCACGCCCACCGAGTGGCCGCGGTGCACCACGGCAAGGAAGACCATCAGACCGGACACGAGCACTCCAAGCAGGCCATGGAACATGCCGCCAAAGCGCACCAGGCTTCGCTCGAGGCGCATGGAAAGTCGCAAAAGGCGGCGCAAGGTTCCAGCAAGTAGCTTACGGCGCAGCATGGCGATGGTCGCAGACTCTCCGCGAGAGGACTCTGTTTGGGGCGTCGTCTCTCCTGCCATCTTGGGCCCCGGTGTTCACGCTAGACAAAGAACTTTGCCGGAGTTATGTTTTACGCTGGTTGGACCAAATCGTCACGCACGCATTTTCTCCCGCCGAAGATGCCGCAAGGAAAACATAAGTGCTCCGGCCCTGCTTCGCGGTACTTCTTGTTTCATCACTATTCCCGATCACTCTGACCTGCGCGCAAGCACCGGGTGAAGAAACGCAAAAAAAGCCCGGTGCGCACGCGGGCGCCTGCAACGCGGAACCGCAAGGTGACGCCTCGCCATCGCTTTGCATAGCGCCCGCGGTGGAAGACTCGCTGGCGATGACTCTGTCGCAAATGGCTGCTCCGGCCTGTGTACCGGCCCCTGAACCGGCTGAAGTCGACCTGATCGTGCCGGAAGGCACGGCGCTGCGGATCGCTCTGGATCGACGCACGCGTATTTCTCATCCCGGTACTGAGGTGCACGGAACGGTGGTAGAAACGGTTTACGCTTTCGACCAGGCGGTGATCCCCGAGGGAAGCGTCGCTACCGGGCACGTGGTGGAAGTGGAAGGTGTGCCGGGCGTGCGGCGGGCGCTGGCGTATTCCAATGGAGACCTTTCACCAGCACACCACTACAAGGTGACGTTCGATACGGTGATGCTCCCTGACGGCCGACACTTGTCGATTGCCACTACCGTTTCTCCTGGCACCGCCGAGATCGTGCACCTCGTCAGTCATGAGGAGCAGAAAAAGCGCAGCGCTGCCGCGCACGCGAAGGAAAGCGCCAAGCAGGAAGTGCAAGGGAAAATTCATGACGCGGAAGAACAACTTCATCAATCGTGGCAGGTGGTCTCCGCTCCCGGCCGTATGCAGCGACTGCATCGCTGGTTCCTCGCGCAACTGCTCTACCGCCGCCAGTATCTGGAGCCGGGCACGCGATTCAATGCCGATCTGGAGCGCGCGGTTTCCTTTGGGCGCGAAGAGCGAACTTCCGCGGACCTCGCCGCGCTGGCAAGCGCCCTGGAACCGAACACCACGTTAAAGGCGCGACTAACGTCCGAGGTCAGTTCGGCGGCATCATCGCGGGGAACGCGGGTGGACGCGGTGCTGACCGAGCCTCTTTACAGCCCGGCACACCAATTGGTTCTTCCCGCCAATAGCCACATCGTGGGTCAGGTGGTGCAAGCAAAGGCGGCGGGCAAGTTTCACCACAATGGGGAGTTGCGGCTGATCTTTGAGCGCATCGAAATTCCCGCGGAAGCCCAGCATGCCGCGGACGAAGCGGCGCGGAATGTTGCGGCCGCCAACGCACGGCAAGTTGCGGACCGCGACGGCGCGCGGCCCGAGCTTGCACGCCGCAGCGCCATGCGCATGACCGGCAACCTGGAAGGAGTGGAAGTGGACCGCCGCGAGCATATGACGCTCGATGAAGAAGGAGGCGCGCACACCACGGATAGCAAGACGCGCTACCTGTCCACGGGCGCGGCGATTTTGCTGGCGGCAGCTGCGTCACATCCCGACACGGAACATGGAACCGTGGATAACGCCGGCGATCCCGGCGTTCGCACGGCGGCGGGTGGATCGGGATTCCGTTTTACCGGAGCGCTCATCAGCCTGGCCGCCAAGTCATCGCCGGTCTCCATTGCCTTTGGAGTGTATGGAGCTTCCGCCTCGGTCTACTCGAACTTCCTGTCGCGGGGACATGAAGTGGTGTTCCCGAAAGATACGCCGCTAGAGATTGGCTTCGGCGCGCCACATCCCGCGGCCAGCCCGGCTAACTGACTTAGATAATTCTTCAGCAAGAAAAGTTTAAGAGGTCAGGCTTCCTCGGGGGGCCGGACTTTGCGGAACGAATAGTACAGCAGAATGTCGTAGATGATTTTCAGGCCGCCGGCCAGAAAAAAGGGCACGCTGATCAGCGAGGGCCGCGCAAACAAAAATCCCGCAAACAATGGACTAATGGCTGCGCCGGTGGTGCGCGCCACTCCGGTAATTCCGCCGGCCGCGGAGCGTTCTTCCGGGGGCACCACCGCCATGGTGTAGGACTGGCGCGCGGGCACGTCCATCTGGCTGATGCTGAAGCGCGCCAGCAGAATCGCGATGGCCAGCGGCAGCGTGGGCATGAGCGGCACGAGCAGTAGCAATACGTTCGAGGGCAGGTGCGTGAAGACCATGGTGCGCACCAGTCCGATGCGGGCGGCCAGCCGCGACGCGAGCAGCGCCGAAATGCCCGCAAACACGTTGGCCCAGAAAAAAATGGCGCCCAGCGTGGCGGGCTGCACCCCGAAGCGCAGATAAAACCAGTAGGCGGCGAAACTCTGGACCACAAATCCGCCGGCGAAAGAATCCAGTGCAAACAGGGTGGAGAGTTTGGCGATCACGCCGCGGGATTTCGCTACGCCGAAGAAATTTCCTTTCGCGTCACGCGCCGCGTTTTCAGAACCGCTCACTTCCACACTTTTCGATAGGCGCGTGAAGAGCAGGGCTAGTAGCACGCCGATTGCCGCGTAGCCGATGACCACCACGCGGTAACTGCCCACCGCTGAGACCGCGGCGTGCTGCAGCGCTTGCGCGATGGTGCCGCCTGCGAGGGCTCCGAGCGCGGTGGCCAGCGAGCCGGCCAACGTGTACCACGCGAAGACCTCGGTGCGCGACGACGACGAAACGATGTGCGATAGCGAAGCTTGCTCGATGGATAAAAACGGACCAACTTCGTTTCCGCTCGGGCTGATCACCCCGATGGTTCCGGCAATGATGAGGAACAGAAGGTTATGTGTGGAGGCAAAAGCGAGGCCCGCGGCGGCCATCAGCACCGCGCCGATAATCAGCATGCGCCGCCGGCCGATGCGGTCGGCTTGCGTGGTGAGGTACAGGGAAACCACAATGTCGCCGGCGAGCGTGAGACTAAAAATAAGTCCGGCCTGCGATTCGGTAAGCCCCAAACTCACCAGGTAGAAAACCAGAATGACCGACAGCGACCCGTAGGCGAATAAGCGCGCAAACCGCGTGGCAAACAAGAGCCAGCCGTCGCCATTCATGGCGCGCAGCGCGTTGGGGATTAATTTGTGATTGGGCATCCGTGGTTGCGAGCCATTCGCGTCTCAGCCATTATGCGGGAGAACGGTCATGGCGACCTGCATCAGCATGAGGGGTCGTGACAAGTTTCGCCACAGCAGTCCTTGCTCTTCCGCACACGAAAACTTATCATCGGCCCCGGCACAGCGATGCTTCGACTACCTCCCTGCAAACATCTGTTCAAAATTAGGATCGGCTTGATGTGCATTTTCTATTTCTCGCCGTGGTGCGCCGCGGCCGAGCCGCCCATTCGTGTGGCCATCGTCGGCCTGGTGCACGGCCACGTAAAAGGATTCCTCAGCGCTCTGCCCAACAACGAAAGCGCTACTCTAGTCGCCATCGTCGAGCCGCAGAAACTTCTCGCCGAGGAGTACGCCGCGAAGTATCACCTCGACAGCAAACTCTTCTACAGCGACCTTGAAAAGATGTTGGCTGAGCAACATCCCGACGCGGTGTTGGTCTACACCACCATCGCCGCGCACCGCCAGGTGATCGAAGCCGCCGCTCGCCACGGCATCCATTCCATGGTCGAAAAGCCGCTCGCGACCACGCTGGCAGACGCCCTGGCCATTCGCGCCATCGCGCGAAAACAACATGTACAGGTTTTGGTCAACTATGAAACAACCTGGTACGCGAGCAATCAGGAAGTTTTTGCCGAAGTGGCGCAGGGCAAGTTAGGTGAAGTGCGAAAAGTCGTCGTGCACGACGGCCATGAAGGCCCCAAGGAAATCAATGTCGGGCCGGAATGGCTCCCGTGGCTCACCGATCCCGCGCAAGCCGGCGCCGGCGCCCTTTTCGATTTTGGCTGCTACGGCGCGGACCTGATGACCGTGCTAATGCGCGGCGAACCGCCCACCAACGTCACCGCTGTAACTCAAACGGATAAGCCTGAAATTTATCCGCGCGTGGACGACGATGCCACCATCATCCTGCGCTATCCGAAAACGCAGGCGGTGCTGATGCCCTCGTGGAATTGGTCGTTTGCGCGCAAAGACATGGAAGTCTACGGCACCGCCGGTTCGGCCATCACCGTTGGCGCGAATACTCTGCGGGAGCGCTATCGCGGAGCCAGCGAGGAATCGCGAATCACCGCTCCGCCGCTGGCCAAGTCACAGAGCGATTCGCTGGATTATCTGGCAGGTGTATTAAGGAAGCACGTCAATCCAAGCAGCGGTCTCTCTTCTCTCGAAACCAACGTCATCGTGATGCAAATTCTCGACGCCGCGCTGCGCTCCGCGCAGTCCGGAAAAACAATTCCGATCACACCATTGCCCGAATAGCGGAACACGGAAGTCTCGCCGCCGAAGAAAATCAGCCAGGATAATTCGCGGAAATATAATTGTGCAGGTGCCCGATGGTCTCTTCCTGCTCGGAAACCGCCCATTTCACCAAATCGCCGATGGAGACCACGCCCAGCACCCGGTCATTCTCCATCACCGGCAAATGCCGTATGCGATTCTTGGTCATCACTTCCATGCACTCGTCCACCGCGCGCTCCGGCCCGACAAAAATCACCGGGCTGGCCATGATCTCTTCGATCACCGTAGTTTTCGAAGAGCGCCCTTGCAGGATCACCTTGCGCGCATAATCGCGCTCCGAGATGATTCCTGCTACGCGCTCTCCCGACATCACCAGCAACGCCCCCACAGCTTTTTCCGCCATCATTTCGACGGCTTCATAAACTGTCTGCTGCGGAGTCACCGACCACACGCTGCCGCCCTTACGCTTCAGAATTCCGCCAACCGTTCCTTGCATCTTCATCATTGACTCACCTCGCTTTAGACGACCAAGCCGCCCGCGAACTGCCGTGATCCCGCGATGGTAGTCCTCTCATTCGACAGCGTCAATGAACCCTTTTTCCAGGAATCGAGTTCCTGGTCTAACCGCGATAGGTGGCGACGTACCAGGTATTTCCAAAGGGATCCTTAAGGCCGGCCGATCTCTCGCCGTATTCCTTATCTGTTGGCGCTTCCGCCGAAACAGCGCCAGCGGCCAGCGCCGCCGCGTAACACGCATCGACGTCGGGCACGTACATATGCAACTGACAAGGCATAGGCGGCCATTGCTCATCCGCTTCATCGATCTCGAACGTGGCGTGCTCTACCTGAATCGTGGCGTGCAGAACTTTCCGTTCGTCCGACCAGGCCACGCCCAGGGTCTGCGCGCGAAACGCTTTCTCCGCGAACGGAATCATCTTCTCGGCCCCCCGCAAATGTAGATACGGCTGCACACTGAGCGGTCCATTGGGTCCGGGATCCCAGCCCTGCACTTTGGCCACGTACCAGACGTTTCCAAATTTATCCTTGACGCAACCCTGCAGATCGCCCGAAGGATGCTCGCCAACAGGGTAAATCGAAGTCGCGCCCGCGCTCAGCGCACGCCGGTAGGCCTCTTCCGGGTCGTTGACATACAAATGCACTGTGGCCGGAGCCGCGGCGTGCTGTTCATCCGCGTCGCTCAACTCGATCACCGAATTTCCGATACGCACTTCCGCGTGCATCAGCGAGCCATCTTTGCGCGGGACACGCAGTAGTTCTATGCCCTCGAATACCGCTTTGAGGAACTCGACAAATTTCGCCGCCCCGTTCACCAGAATATACGGCGCAATGTTCGCGAAACCCGGCCGCGCAAAACTCGGCACTCCGCCTTGGCCCGGCATATTCGCGCCACGGCTCGCCGCGCTACCTCCAGTTGTGTCAGACATGAATTCTCCTCCCCGCTTGTTGTTGGCTCTTGGAACAGTTTCTTGGAATACGTTTCACTGTAGTAAACTCCCGGGCGAACTCGCGTACGGCCAAGCCTCATGTTCGAGCGCCTACTAACAT
>DATCOK010000058.1:0-2684 GCA_036564765.1 Candidatus Acidiferrum sp.
GAGCTATACCGATCCGTCGAATCCGTCGCTATCGGATGTGCTCAAAGAAATTAATGGGAAGGCGCTGGCGGATCTGGAAGATCCGGTCACCAAGCAACAGATTAAAGCCGGGCAACAACTGCCGGGGTTTGCATGGCTGAAGGATGACGGCACGACCACCTGTGGGAACTGGATTTATTCCGGCGCGTTTACAGAAGCGGGAAATCTGACGACACGACGCGACGCCGGGGATCCCTCGGGTATGGGCGTCCACCAGAACTGGGGCTTTTCCTGGCCGGCAAACCGGCGCGTTTTGTACAACCGCGCTTCGTGTGATTTGGAAGGCAGGCCGTTCGATTCCACGCGCAAACAGGTGTGGTGGAACGAGGCCACGCAAAAATGGGCGGGCAACGATGTGCCGGACTTTAAGCCTGATTCGAAGCCTTCCGATCATATGGGACCGTTCATCATGAATGCGGAGGGCGTGGGCAGAATTTTTGGCCCGTTGGCAGCGTTCGCAGACGGGCCGTTCCCGGAATTCTACGAACCGGTGGAGAGTCCGGTCGACAATTTGCTGCATCCCAAGGTTTCGCACAACCCGGTGGTGAAGCGCTTCAAGACACCGGACGACAAGTACAGCACGCTGAATGACGGATTCAATGTGGTGTGCACCACCTACCGGTTGACCGAGCACTACCACTACTGGACCAAGAACAATCCGATGAACGTGCAACTGGTGCCGGAACCGTTCGTGGAGATTTCGGCGGAGATGGCGGATGAGATGGGGCTGCACGGTGGCGAGAAATTGAAAATATCGAGCGCCCGCGGGGAGTACATCGCCAAGGCGATGGTGACGCGACGCATCAAGCCCATGCAGATTGACGGCAAGAAAACTTACCAGATCGGGATACCCATTCACTGGGGTTACCGCGGCATTGCGGAGGACGAAGGGAAGACCGCGCGAACCTTAACCAACTCACTGTCGCCCACGGTGATCGATCCGAATGCGTTCACGCCGGAATTCAAAGGCTTCATGGTGAAAGTGGAAAGGGCCTAGGGAAAACGAATGAGCCAGGCCACCCTACGCATCCAGAAAATCTCCGCGCACTCCGGCAGTGTGCCCGGCGAGGGCACGCAACGCGAAGAGGTCGTGTGCAAACTAATCGACACCACTACCTGCATCGGCTGCAAGGCGTGCGAAGTGGCGTGCATGGAGTGGAACGACCTGCCATTTGGCGAAACGATTTTCGGCAACAGCTACCAGACCATGCCGGAGACGCGCTGGAACTACTGGAACCTGATCCTCTTCAACGAGCACGAGCGCGAAGACGGTTCGTTGATGTGGCTGATGCGCAAAAATCAGTGCATGCACTGCGCGGAACCGGGTTGCCTGGCGGCGTGCCCTGCGGACGGCGCGATCGTGCAGTACACCAATGGCATCGTGGATTTTCAGCAGGACAAGTGCATCGGTTGCGGGTATTGCATCACCGGGTGCCCGTTCAATATTCCGAAATTCAATACGGAAACGAAGCGCGTATACAAGTGCACGCTGTGCACCGATCGCGTTAGCGAAGGGCTCGAGCCGGCGTGCATCAAGTCCTGCCCGACAGGCTGTCTGCATTTTGGGACGAAGGACGATATGCGCGCGCTGGCGGACTCGCGGGCGAGGCAGCTGCAGCAGCATTCGAATTTCCCTAATGCCGGAGTGTACGATCCCGCGGGCGTCGGCGGCACCGGCGTGATGTACGTTTTGCATGACATCACCAAGCCGGAAATTTATGGCGGGTTGCCGGCCGATCCACGAATTCCGTGGTCGGTAAAATTGTGGAAGCACCCGCTGAAGTGGCTTGGCAACCTGGCGATGGTAGGCGGATTGATTGGACTTCTTGTGCACTACATCCGCTTTGGGCCGAAGGATGATCCGGACGATCCCAGCGAAAATCAGAATGCACCACCGATAGCTGCCCCGCCACCACCGCCGCTTCCTGGAGAGCGCCTTCAATGAACAACCGGGCTGACGCGCGCACCGACGAAATACTTCCGAACGGACACATCGTGCGCTACTCGTTCACCGAGCGCCTGATGCACTGGATGAACGGCTTGGCGTATTTGTATCTGATGTTGACAGGCTTGGCATTCTGGTCGCCCTGGCTGCTGTGGATCGCGGTGGTGCTGGGCGGGACACAGATTTCGCGCACGCTGCATCCGTGGGTTGGCTTGTTTTTTGCGTTCACGCTGGCGTGGATGTTTATGGCCTGGGCTTCGCAGATGCACACCACCGAGACGGACAAAAAGTGGCTGGACTCCATGAATCACTACGTCCGCAATGAGGACGAGGAGATGCCGCCGGCGGGCCGCTACAACATGGGCCAGAAATTGTTGTTCTGGGGCTTTATCTTCTGCGGCGAGTTGCTGCTATTGTCGGGCTTAGTTTTGTGGGTGCCTGAATATATTCCCTGGAATGCCCGGGCGCTGCGCTATGCGGCGGTGCTGATTCATCCTGCGGCAGCGCTGCTGACTATCGGGTTGTTCATGATTCACATTTATATGAGTGTCTTTGCCGAACGCGGCGCGCTGAACTCCATGATTCGCGGCGACGTGTCGCAGGCATTCGCCAAGCGGTACCACCGGCTGTGGTGGGAGCGCGTGGTCGGAGCGGTAAGCCGTCGCTGATGCCGGCCAAACATTCTGGCACGGAGTATGAC
>DATCOK010000059.1:0-2393 GCA_036564765.1 Candidatus Acidiferrum sp.
ACACGGTTGCATTGTTGTTATATGGAGCGCACATTGGCGCGGCTCCGAGCCCGCTTACTCGACGCGGATGGAGGACACGCGGTCGTTCCAGGTGTGGCCGTGTTTTTGGGCCACGGGGACGCGGCGCAGGTCGTCGACGTCGACGCGGACTCGTTCGCTGGCACCGCTGAAGTTGCGGTCGTCGAATAGGATCACACGGGCGCCTCCGAATGCGCGGACGGAGGAGATTTTGTCGCCGTAGTTGCCGAGCGACTCGCGCGCTTCTCCGCGGCGGAGGCAGAAAAAGCGGCCGCTGAAATTGAAATCCTGATAGAAGCAGGCGCCGCCAGACTCCCAACGGCCGCCGTGCCAATCGCCGCGGGGCGGCCAAACGGCGCGAGGGTCGGCCTCCCACCAGATTTCTTCGCGAGGAGCATCGCGACGGTTATTGTCGCGGCGGTCGTCGTCGCGAACCACATCGCGGCGGCGGCCCTCAAAGACGGTGAAGACGGCGCGGCAGCCGCGGTCGACCCACAGGCCTTCGCGATCGACGCCCCAAGTTTCGTCCTGCACGCAGGCGGAGTTGCTGATCTGGTGGTCGAGGCGGACCTGTTCGGATTCGTAGCGGCCGCAGTACTGGCGGCGGCCGTCATTGGAAGAACAGGTGACGGAGGATTGAGCGCGCGGGCGATCACGGTCGCGGTCGTCGCGATCTGAGCGATCGGAGCGATCGTCGCGTTCGGGGCGGCGTTCGACGAGCACGAAGATGGCGCGGCAGCCGCGGTCGACCCACAGGCCTTCGCGGTCGACGCCCCAAGTCTCGTCCTGCACGCACGGCGAGCCGCTGATCTGGCGATCCATGCGGATGCGGTCGGCGTCGTAACGGCCGCAGTACTGACGGTGGCCGTCGTTCGATTCACATTTGACGGAATCCTGGGCGGACGCGAGCGCGGGGAGAAGCAGGAAACCAAATGCCAAGGCAAGAAAACGGAGATACGAAGTGAAGCGCATGGATCGCATGGAGGTGCTCCTCGATAGCACTTTGTTTACAAACTGGGTTTTCTTCGGCGAGGAGATTCGCAATCTCAAGATGGCTGCGAAGCTTTCATCGAAGTGCGGTGGGCAGCCGCGGATGGGATTCAGAGAGACTCTACGGGCGTGGGAGCATAGTGGCGCAGAGGGCGGCGGAGTTCAAGTGATTTTTGGCGGGTAGCGGAGTTGGTAATTCCGCGTGGGACGGCGACGGCACTTCGAATAATATTTTAGTGGAAGCAGAAGTCGACAAAGGGGCCAACGGCGATGCACGAATCCATACTCATCATTGAAGATGAACCAGCGCTGGTATTGACGATTTCCGACCTGTTGATCGCGGAGGGCTACCAGGTGGAAAGTGCCGGTGACGGCGAGGAGGGACTGAAGCGGGCGCTGCAGGGGAAGTTCGAGTTGATCATTCTAGATGTGATGCTGCCAAAGAAAACGGGATTGGAGGTATGCCGGGAATTGCGGCAGCGCGGAGTGGACGCCGCAATCCTGATGTTGACGGCCAAGACGCAGGTTGGGGATCGAGTGACGGGGTTAAAGATGGGAGCGGACGACTATGTGACCAAACCCTTTGACAACGCGGAACTGAAGGCTCGAATGGAAGCGTTGTTGCGACGGGCGCCTCGCGAAGAACGGGCCATGGTGGAGGAGGGCAAGTTCGGAAAAGTTACGGTGGATTTCGCGCGAGCGGAAGTTAGAAAAGATGGGGAGCAGGTCAGTCTGGCGGGAAGAGAACTGAAATTGTTGCAGTATTTGATGGAACACCAGGATCGAGTGGTGTCACGCGAAGAGATTCTGAAAAAGGTATGGGAATACGAAGGGGATGCATCCTCGCGCACGGTGGACGTGCACGTCGCGTGGTTGCGGCAGAAGCTGGACGATCCCGAGAATCCGAGATACATCCAAACGGTGCGCGGCAAAGGTTATCGCTTCACTGGCGACGATACAGAGAAACATGGAGGGCGGAGCGTGCATTCAGAAACGTGAAGACGCCCCTAGCGCCGCGGAGCAGAAAGAATTGAAGTATGAGTTGGCCGAGTCTCGCGGGAACGGATGATCAAGAAGCGCCGGAGGCCAGGGAAGAGCCTGAAAAATCGGCCTGCAAGGATTTGCGAAGCGGGGAGTCCTGGGCGAAAGGCAGATGCAAGGTGAAGGTGCTGCCGCGACCCTCCTGGCTTTCGACGGACAGCGATCCGCCCATTTCCTCGGCGAGTTTTCTGGCTAACGGCAAACCCAAGCCAGTTCCGCGGATTTGCGCGACGGCGACGAGCGGGCTGCGGTAGAAAGGCTCAAAAATATGGGAGATTTCTGAAGGAGCGATACCAATACCGCGATCCTGTACGGCGATGCGCACTTCCCGCGAGGTCGGAGTG
>DATCOK010000060.1:0-5223 GCA_036564765.1 Candidatus Acidiferrum sp.
GGGCTACATCGTTCAGGCCCGCGCCGGCGCTGATGGCGCCGCTGGTTACCGAGGCGCGTATGAGCGCGGCGGTTTTGGCGCGATGAATATACTCGAGCGTTGCGGGCGCGATGCGCTGGCCTTCATTTTCGAGATCGGCGACCTGGCCGCCGACCATGCCTTTTACCGTTCCGGCGGCGTTGCTGATTTCTTCGAGGAGGGCGATGGTGCGTTCCGGTGCTGCGGTGGTTTGGGCAATCAACTGAAACGCGAGCGTGAGCAGCCCGTCCCCGGCAAGAATGGCGATGGCTTCGCCAAATTGTTTGTGACAGGTAGGTTTGCCACGGCGCAGGTCATCGTTATCGAGGGCGGGCAGGTCGTCGTGAATCAGCGAATAGGTGTGGATGCACTCGACGGCGCACGCGGGAAACATGGCCGCGGCGACATCTTCGGCGAAGATACGCGCGGCTTCGAGGCATAGAATCGGACGCACGCGCTTTCCACCGGCAAACATGCTGTAGCGCATAGCTTTGTGTATGGACGGCGGTTCGGTGGTTTCTGGCGGGAGAAAACGGTCGAGAGCGGCGTCGACGGCGGAACGATCGACCTCGAAGAAATCGGGAAGCGTCATCGCGGGGATACAGCCGGTTGGTGGAGCGAGTGGCAGAAAAATCTCGCGCTCAAGATTCGTTCTCGACTTCGGGCTCGAAAGGCTCGGCGGCCATTTTGCCGTCGGCCTTTTTGAGGAGAATTTCGACGCGGCCCTCGGCTTCTTCGAGTTGTTTCTGACATTCGCGGGAGAGGGCCACGCCTTCTTCAAAAAGTTTCATAGCGTCGTCGAGCGAAAGCTGCGGGCTTTCCAGGCGGCGCACCACTTCTTCGAGACGCGAGAGCGAGCGCTCAAAATCTGGCTTCTTGGGCGGTTCGACTTTTTTGATAACGGGAGAGTTCACTCGTCCGCCTTCTCTTTCTTACGCCGTCGCGCGCCAGCGGATTTGCATCGCAGTACGCGGTCCACGGCGAATATCTCAGCATTCTAAGGTATCGGCGAGAAGGGACACAATCGCTTTATGGCTCAGGAACCGGGTTTCAGAGTCTGCGTGTGCTTGCGCGCGACGGATTCGGCGTCGTCGGTAAACGGCGCGAAAATCGCTTTGCCCTCGAACCAGGAGGAAAACTGATCGGAGTAGTGCGCGCTGCCTAGCTGGCCGGATTCGCCTGTGGTAATCAACATGATGGAATTGTTCCAGTCCGCGAGATTGGCGACGAAGCGCATGGAGGGGCCGTGGCGGCGGCTGGCGGCGCGCACGCTGTAGCTGGTGCCGGGCTGCACTTTATCCGGCAAGCTGAAAATAAGTTTGAGCAAACCGGACTGGCCGATGGGGTGCAGAGTTTGCAGGGAGTTAAATTGTTTCCAGGTCCAGTCTTCGGGTCTGGCGCTTTTGGTTTGGTCGGCAAGCTTTGCGACGGCGCGATCCGCGGCGGCGGCGAGTAAATCGTCGTAAGTTTTGTACGTAGGCGGCAGCCATTTCGGCGGGCGATCGGTCAAAACTTTTTGCAGAAAGGCCATGCTGCGCCACTGATAGAGCGAGGTGTCCTTGCCGAGGTAGGGCTCGAGAATGAGTTCGAGCAGGGAGTGCCGAAGGAAATGGAGAAAGGCGACTTCGGTGGAGGCGGGGTCGGCGATGCCGTTCCAGTCCTTCACACTCTGAACCAGTTTTTGGGCGCGCGGGTCTTTAGGTTGAGATGATTTTGCTGCCGCAGATAATTGGCCCGCTAGAAATACGTACGGGTAAGCGTACGTATCGTTTTGCACGCGCAACATATCCTCGGGGCGCAAATCGCGTTTGCCCTGCAGCAAATCGTAGATGCGCGCCGTGCGATACGGCTCCTCCCAGCGATCGGTGAGATACGGCTTGTAGGCGGGGCCAGTGACCCGCGCGTTGGCGGTGACGACCAATCCGCTTTCGGGATTGAGAGCCTGCGGCATCTGGTCGAAGGGAATGTAGCCGGTCCATTCATAGTCGTCGGTGTCACCGGGCACGGGAACTTCACCGTGGCCTTTTTTGCGGAGAGGGACGCGTGCGCCGACGATGTAACCAATGTTGCCGTGGATGTCGGCATAGACGGCGTTCTGCGCCGGACCCCAGGCGCGTTTCATGACCTCGCGAAAATCTTTCCAGCTGCGAGCTTTACCGAGCCAGTTGTAGGTGTTGGCGAGGCCGCCGGGTTCGGTCGCGGTCCAACGCAAGGCGTAGCCCTGGTTGCCATCGCGGCGCACCACGGGGCCGTGACGAGTTACGAGAACGGCGAAATGTTCGTCGGCGTGGCCTTTCACGTGGATGACTTCGTCGATCGAGTCGGCTTTTTTCCACGCGCCATTCACGCGGTATTCATCGGGCGCGGCGGGATTGAAGGTTTCGATATACAAATCCTGGACGTCGGCGCCGTTGTTGGTGAAGCCCCAGGCGATTTGATCATTGTGGCCGATGACGACGAGCGGGGCGCCGGGCAGAGTGAAACCCTTCGCGTTCCAGCCGGGCGAAGTTAGGTGGACTTCGTACCAGATCGAAGGGACGCTGAGTTCGAGATGAGTGTCGTTGGCGAGCAAGGGCTTGCCGCTGGCGGTGTAAGCGCCGCTCACAACCCAGTCGTTGCTGCCCAACCCATGCTTGATTTCGCGATTGCTGGTGTGGAGGAAATGGCGGGCCGCGGGCCATAGTATGGAGTTGATGTCGGCTGGGATTCCTTGTTCGGTCTCGCCTAAGACAGGGCCGCTGGCTTTCAGCACATCGTCGGGCTGCATTTCGTCGTCATCTTCATCGTCGTCTGCGTCTTCGCGGGCGCGTTTCGAACCATCTTTCTTCTCGTTGGGATCGCCGACGACGAAGTGATCCATGTTGGCTTCGGGTGAGAACAGATCTTTGGCGCGATCGGCTCCGACGCGTTCGATCACCTTGGCACGGGCGAGTTCGTCTTCCCAGGTGTCCGTCAACGTTTCGTACATGTAGGCGGAAATGGCGAAACTGTCGGATGGAGTCCAATCACTCGGCTTGTACCCCAACAGGGAAAATTCCACGGGAAGATGCTTGCGGTGCTGCTCGATGAATGTATTTACGCCGCGTGCATAGGCGTCAAGAACGGTGCGCTGCTCGCCGGTGAGTGCGGCGGCGTCACGTTCGGCGGCGCGGCGGAATTGGAGAGTGCGAAATTGCTTGTCGACGGCCAGAGCGTCCGGGCCAAAAATCTCGCACAACTGGCCGAGCGCCGCGCGGCGCAGCAGATCCATTTGCCACAAGCGGTCCTGGGCCATCACGTAGCCCTGAGCTTCGGCCATGTCCTCGACAGAAGCGGCGCGGATGTGCGGAACGCCCCAGTTGTCGCGTTCGACCGAAACGTCCGCGTGCAATCCGCCGACGGCCACAGTGCCGTCGACCTGCGGCAACGGGCGGTACACAAACCACCACACGGCGATGGCGGTAGTGAGCAAGAGAATCGCGGTGAGCGCCAGAATGATGCTGCCGGCTTTGCGAAGTAGTTTCATTGGTAGCGAGCCCTGTCGAGTGTAGAAGACGCCTCACGCGCAGGCAACGTTACAGCGCCCGCGATTTGTCTGCTGCTACAATGCGGCAGGGGATCGCGCGTCTATGTTTGTGCTGCGGTTGATTGGCGTGCTGGCGCTGATCGGACTCAACGGCTTCTTCGCTGCGGCGGAGTTTTCGCTGGTGGCGGTGCGGCTGTCGCGCGTACGGCAACTGATCGCGCAGGGCAATGCGCGGGCGCGCGTGGTGGAAATTCTGGTAGGCGACTTGCGGCGCGTGGTGTCGGGCGTGCAGCTGGGAATTACGCTGTGCAGTCTGGCGATTGGCGCGCTTGGTGAAGCCAGCCTGGCGAAATATTTCCAGCAAATCTGGCCGGCGATCCCGGGCGTGCATGCGGCCTTGATCGCGCATGCGCTGGCGCTGACGCTGGCTTTCGCGCTGCTCAGCGCCTTGCACGTGGTGATTGGCGAGCTGGTTCCCAAGACGCTCAGCCTGGCGCGCGCGGAGCGTGTGGCGCTGCTGATCGCGCTGCCGTTTCATTGGTTCTTGAAGACTTTTCGCTGGGCCATCTACCTGCTCGATAAGGTGGCCAATGGCATCATCAAGGGCCTCGGGGTGACCGCGCCGGGAAGCCATGGCGTGGCGCATTCCACGGAAGAGTTGCAAATACAGATTCAGCAGGCGCGCGAACGCGGGTTGCTCGCCGCGGGCGAAGAAAAATTTATTGTGAGCGCGATCGAGTTGACGCAAGTGCAGGTGCGGGAAATTATGGTGCCGCGTCCCGATATGAAGACGCTGCCGGTGGAATCGACGCTGGATGAAGTGATGCGCGCGTTCGCCACCACGCAGCGCTCCCGGATTCCGGTATATCGCGGCTCCGAGGACCACATTCTCGGATTTGTGCATATCAAGGACATGCTGTGGGTGTTGCTCGATCGCGAGAGGAGAGCCGCGGAACATCTGCCGCCTCCGGCGTTTGATTTGCGGCGAGTGCTGCGCGAAGTGCTGATCGTGCCGGAGACGAAGCCCGCCAGCGAACTGCTGCCGGAATTGCGGGCGCGGCACGTCGGGCTGGCCATGGTGGTGGATGAATTCGGCAGCATTCTCGGGTTGGTTACGCTGGAGGATATTCTCGAGCAGGTAGTTGGCGAAATTCATGATGAGTTCGATGTGGTGGAGCAGCCGCTTCGGCTCGCGGACGGCGCGGTGGTTTTTGACGCAGCATTGAACGTGCGGGATCTCGACGCGCAGTACAACATCTCGCTCCCGGAAGATCCGGCCTACGCCACGGTGGGGGGATTCGTGCTCGATCAGCTGGGCTTCATTCCGAAGGGCGGCGAAAGTTTCGAATACGCGTCGTGGCGTTTCACGGTGGTGGAGATGGATGGACGGCGAGTGGCGCGGGTTAAGATTCAACGCGTGCGGCCGGCAGGCGAGGCGCCGAAAGCCGCGGATAACGCCACGGCTGTGGCGCATCCGGCCAAGCAAACCAAATTTGCGCAGAGTGACACCTAAATTGCCGCGCCTCATTGGGCCGCGAAACTAACGATGCACACGCTGCGTTATTTCCTGCAACGCGTTCTGATGACGCTGCCGGCGCTGTGGCTGGTGCTGACGCTGGTTTTTCTGATGATTCACATCGTGCCCGGAGATCCCGTCGAGCAGATGCTGGGCGAAGGCGCGGCGCCCGGCGAAATTGTGC
>DATCOK010000061.1:0-6591 GCA_036564765.1 Candidatus Acidiferrum sp.
CACCGGACGCGGCGCTTGCGCCCGCAAGGCACCGCTGGCAAAACATGCCAAAACCAAGCCCAGCGCGAACCATCGCGCTGTCGGCCTTGAAACCTTCACTCGGAGGGCCATCGGACCCCTTTCACTTTTTTACGGTTGGAATCGGCGCGCGGTTCTGCGCACCACGTCTACCTTATTAGGATACCAAACCCCTCACTTCGCGTTGCTTTGCGCCAATCGCAACTGCGCCGCGATGGCGTCCGCCGCCCGCTCGACCGCCCCCGGCGGCCCTAACAACCGTGTTACCTCCGCCAGCCCTCGCCGCATTTCCGCGACCTTCGCTGCGCCTTCGTTGGATGCGCCCAGCAGGGAACTGGCTTCGTCCGCCACCTTGACCGCCGTGAAATCGTCCTGAATCAACTCCGGCACCACCGCCCGGTCCGCAATCAGGTTTACCATGCTGAAAAATTTCGTTCGCACCAGCGGTTTGGCCAGCCGTGCGGTCATCGGCGACAATTTGTAGATCACCACCATGGGCTTCTCCAGCAGCGCCGCCTCTACGGTCGCCGTCCCGCTCGAAATGATCGCCACATCCGCCGCATTCAGCGCGTCGTAGGTCGCGTCCGCCACCAATTGCGCCGACCCGGCAGGGAAGTGCGCCTCCAGTTCTTCACGCCGTACCCCCGGCGCTACCGCCACAACCGTCTGTACCTCCGGAATCTTCCCGCGCAACTCCCTCAACGCCTCTCCCAGAATCGGCCCGTGATACCCAATCTCGCCCCGCCGGCTTCCCGGCAACACCGTCACAATCGGCCGGTCCGCGCTTAATCCGTGCTGTGCGCAAAACTCTTCGCGAGTGATCGTCGCGTGCACCTCGCCCACCAGCGGATGCCCGATAAACTCGACCTTCACTCCCGCATCCCGATAAAACTTTTCCTCGAACGGAAAAATGCACAGCGCCAGCGCAAACCGCCGCCGCACCAAATTCGCGCGCCACGGCCTCCAGGCCCAGAACTGCGGGCAAATGTAGTAAATATTCTGGATTTCCAGCGGCGTCAGCTTCCTCGCCAGACGCAGATGAAACCCGGGAAAATCGGTGAGTATCGCCAGCGGTGGCCGCCGCTTCTCCGCTTCGCCCGCTAACCGCGCCATGGCCCGCCGCAACGATGGCAACTGTTTCAGAACTTCCGTAATGCCCAGCACCGATACTTCCGAATAATCCACAATCGTCTCAACGCCCGCCGCCCGCATGCGCGGTCCCCCCATCCCAAACAGCTCCACATCCGCGCGCTCCTGCAGCGCCGTAGCCAAACGCGCCGCGTACATGTCGCCGCTCGCCTCCCCTGCCGACAAAAGCAGTGGCGTCGCCGTCATGAGTTTTTGGGAGAATTTACAGCTGGAAAAACCGCGACGAGCTGCCGAGTGGGCGCCGGCAAAGAACGCTCAGTCATTCGAATGCAGCGCCGAAGGCTCCGTCGAAGCCACCGGCAGATGCAATTCCTGCTCTTTGTACTGCAACTGGTACAGCCGGTAATAAATCCCGCGCTGCGCCAGCAACTCCTGGTGCGCGCCCTGCTCGCGCAAACGCCCTTTATGAAACACCAGTATGCAATCCGCGTGTTGAATAGTGCTCAAGCGATGTGCAATCACCAGCGCGGTGCGCCCTGAAAGCAATCGATCCAGCGCCTCTCGAATCAGCAGCTCCGTCTTGGTGTCCACGCTCGAGGTCGCTTCGTCTAGTATCAAAAACCTCGGATTGTGCGCTAGCGCCCGCGCAAAGTTGATCAGTTGCCGCTGTCCCACCGACAACGTCGAACCGCGCTCGTTCACCGGCGTATCCACGCCGCCCGGCAGCGTGCGAATAAAATCACCCAATCCCACTTCGTCCACCGCATGCTCCACGGTCGATCGGCCAATCCCCGCCGTACCCAGCCGCACATTCGACTCAATCGTCCCCGAAAAAAGAAACGGATCCTGCAGCACAATGCCAAACTGCCGCCGCAAATCCTGCAGTTGAATCCTTCGAATATCGATTCCATCCAGCAAAATTTCACCGCGCTGAATGTCATAAAACCGCAGCAGCAACGAAATCAAAGTCGTCTTACCCGCCCCAGTGTGCCCCACGATAGCCATCGTCTGTCCCGGCGCTACGCGAAACGATACATCGCGCAAAATCCAGTCATCGTCCTTCGGCTCCGCCGCGTGCTTGTAGGAAAACCACACGTTGCGAAACTCAATCTCTCCTCGCGGCTCGCGTAAGGGAATCGCTTTCGGATCGCTCAGAATAGTCACCGGCTCATCCAGCAGCCGGAAAATTCGCTCCGAAGCCGCCATGGCCGACTGCAACACGTTAAACTTTTCGCTCAAATCCTGAATCGGCCGGAAAAATCGCTGCGCGTACTGCATGAACGCCACTAGCACGCCCAGGGTCAGCGTTTTGGAAAAAATACTGATCCCGCCCACCCACATGATCAGCGCGATGGCCGCCACACCCAGAAACTCCACCGTGGGGTAAAACAGCGCGAACGCCAGAATCGCATCTTTATACGCCAGCATGTGATCGCGATTGCGCTTGATGAACTCCACGCGCGCGCGCCGTTCGCGGTTAAACACCTGCACGATGCTCATCCCCGAAATATATTCCTGCAGGAAGGCGTTGATGCGCGCGATGGCCGTGCGAATCCGGCGGTTGGCCTCTCGCACGAACGTGCGGAACACAAAGGTAACCACCAGGATCAACGGCAGGGCCGCCAGCGCCGCCAGTGCCAGCCGCCAGTTCAGGTACAGCAGCACACCAATCATGACCAGCAGTAGAAAAAAGTCGTTGATCATGGTAACCACGCCGGCCGCAAACAAATCGTTCAACGCATCCACGTCGGTGGTCACGCGCGTCACCAGCCGCCCCACCGGATTCTTGTCGAAGTAACTCATCGACAGCCGTTGGATGTGCCCGAAAATCTCCTGCCGCATGTCGTACATGGTCTGCTGCCCGACACGCTGCATGATGCGGATTTGCACGTATTGCGCGAGAAAATCAAAAAACAGCACCAGCAGGTAAATCATGCTGATCAGCACCAGTCCTTGCCGTGCGCCGGCCAGATCGATGTGCTGAGAAACCGCTGGCGTCAGATACTTGTCGATGGCCACCTGGAATAATTTTGGCGGCGCCAGCTCCAGCGGCGTCACCGCCAGCGTCAACGCCAGCGCGAGAGCCACACGCCATTTGTACGGGCGCATGTACGCCAGCAATCGCCGCATTAGCCGCGAGTCGTATGCTTTTCCGAGTGCTTCTTCTTCGTGCGGATTACTCATGCCCGTTCGAGTTCTTCTTCCAGCAATTGCTTGTGATACAGGTCCGCGTAATAACCTTCGCGCTCCAGTAAATCCTCGTGCCGCCCGCGTTCGACAATCTGCCCGTCGCGCAAGACCACGATCTGGTCCGCGTCCTGAACGGTCGACGTCCGATGTGAAATCAGAATCGTCGTGCGCCCCGCCATGATCCCGCGCAGCCGCGAAAGAATCCGCTCTTCCGTCTGGGTATCCACGGCCGACAGCGAATCATCCAGAATCAGAATCCGTGGATCGCGCACCAGCGCTCGCGCAATGGCGGTGCGTTGCTTTTGCCCGCCTGACAAGGTAATTCCACGCTCACCCACCACCGTTTCATATTTTTCCGTGAAATCCTCGATGTCGCCCTCGAGGTTCGCCACTTCCACCGCTTCGCGCACCCGCTCCGCATCGTATTGCGGCAATCCAAAGGCAATATTTTCTCCCAGCGTATCGCCAAATAAATACGTGTCCTGCGGCACGTACCCAATGGCCCGCCGCAAACTTTCGAGCGGCCACTCCCGGATCGGCCGTCCATCAATGAAAATCTCTCCGGGCGGCGCATCCCACAAGCGCGCCACCAAAGCGGCCAGCGTGGTCTTCCCGCTACCCGTCGGGCCAATAATCGCCACCGTCGATCCCGCCGGAATCGTCAAATTAATATTGCTGAGTGTCTCGTGCTGCCTACTCGCGTCCGCCCCCGTCCCGTTCGCCGCGGCTTGAACCGCCGCTTTCCCGCCGGCCCCGTTCGCGGAAGCGCCGCTCGCGTTGCCATCACCCGACAGCGTCGTCGGATAGGAAAACGTCAAATTGCGAAACTCAATCTCACCGCATACTTCCTGTCCCGCTGGCACCTTGGCATCGCGATCGTCAATACGCGGCTGCGCGTTCAGAATGTAAGTCAACCGTCCCATGGACGCCGCGCCGCGCTGAAAAATATTCGTCACCCATCCCAGCGCGATCATCGGCCAAACCAGTAGCGTCAGAAAATTCGAAAACGAAACCAGCCCGCCCAGCGAAAGCTGGTTCCGCAAAAATAAAAAACCACCCTTCCAAAGCACGATCAGAAACGTCGTCCCGATCAGCGCCTGCAGCGAAGGCATGAACATGCTCCAGGTGCGAATCAACTTCACGTTGCGCGCCACGTACTCGCGATTGGGCTCGTCAAACGCCCGTACCTGCGCCTCCTCCTGGGCATACGCGCGAATCACCCGCACGCCCGACAAGTTTTCCTGCACCTTCACCGACAGCGCCGCCAGTGACGCCTGAATCTTTTCGTACAATTCGTGAATCACTTTTCCAAAGTGCCGCACCACCACCGCCACTACCGGAACCGGCAGCAGCACCCACATGGTCAGCGACGGCGACAGCTTGAACATCAGCACGATGGCCATCACCATGGTCACCAGCGTCGTCGCGCTGTACATGATCCCCGGCCCCAGCACCATGCGCACCGCGTTCAGATCATTCGTCGCCCGCGACATTAATTCGCCGGTGCGGTTGCGCACATAAAATTCCGGTTCCAGAATCAGCAGGCGGTCGAGCAGATCGTTGCGAATATCAAACTCGATGTCGCGCGACACCCCGATCAAAATCCAGCGCGTCGAAAATGACAAAAGCCCTTTCAGCGCGATAAAGCCCACCAGCAGCAAACAATAAATCGCCAAAGTGTGCCGGCTGGATGGTTCATAAAACGGCACCATGCGGCTCAACCACGAAGCCGGCAGCGCCGCTCCCGCCGCGGTTTCATGCGAAAATGGCCGCGCGCTGCCCGCCAGCACATCGAAAATAATTCCTATGAACAGGGGCACCGCGTTACCAATAATCCCCATCAACCCCAGCGCCACCAGCCCCAGCGTGATTCCGCCGGTGTATCGCCGCAAATACGGCAACAGTCCACGCAGATTCTTCCACGAAGACGTCTTCGGCGGTTCGTTCGCCGGCGCTTGCGCGCGTAGCGTCGCGTTGTTGGTCGCCGCCGCGCTCATCGCAACGTCGACCTCACATTTTCCAGCGTGGCCGATTCCTTTAGGAAATGTTCATACGTACCATCCAACGATTGATACCGTTTCGTCGCCGGATTCCAGCGCACTCCCACCGGCAAAACGTGGGTATCCCCATTCACCTTCAGCGGCGTGAAATAAAGCTGCAAGCCCTTCTCCGCGTTCTGTTCGTACTGCAGCCGCCATCCCGTAATCGAATCGAGCGGCGTTGATCCCAGATACCCTTTGCTGTTTTTCAAATGCTCATCGCAGCGCAGCAATTCCGTCCACTTCCCGTTGTCCTGTTCCGCCACCACCGCGCGTGTCACCACCGTGCCCGGAACATTATTTTTCGGCGTCTTTGGTACTACGTTCGCCGCCAGGAATTGTTGCTTGCCATTTTTCGCCAGGTCCCCAAACAGCAAAACTTCCGTCTCGCTTCCCAGCAACGTCTTCGCCGCATCCTGAATCTCTTCCGGCACTTTCGGCGCTTCCGGCTTGGCTTCCACCGCCGCTTCCGCTTTGGGTTTTGGCTCTTCCGTTCCGCCGCATCCACTGAAACTCAGCCCGAGCAAAACGCACAGCCCCGGCAGTCCGGTCTTCAACAACCCTGAATTCGACACGAGTGGTTTCCTCAACGTAGCGGCCTCTTCTGCCAGTTGCGGCGTGCGCAATTGTCTTGGCGTGGTGTATTCGCAGCGCTTCTATCCGGTCAATTCTATCTGCTGTTGCGAAAACTCTCTACCGCCGTGAGCAGTTTCCTTGCCGTCTCCGCGAACCTATCTCTGCGCCAGAATCGCGTCCAGCCGCGCCTCGAAATTCTCTTCGCCTTCCGACCATAACTCGCTGCGCTCCACTGGCAACGCGCCCTGTACCGCCTCCACCCAGCGGAACAATTGTTGGATGTTCTCCCGCGTTTTTGCGGCATATTCCTTCAGATTCCCGCCCGCGCTCATCCACCGCCGAAAGGTATGTTCCACCGGGTGATCTGACGAATCGAACGGATTCGTCGCCTTACCAGGCGCCAGCAAACCCGCATGCCCGGTAAAAAAATGCTCGAACCCTAAATCCGCGACGAATTGCCCCTCGGTCTCCGCCACCCCATGATCGTGTTCCGCCCCGTTGCACGTCAGCACCAGCGGTTGCGGCGCATGCTGCCACTTCAAACTCTCCACATTCAATTCCCACAAATCCCATTGCCCTTGCACGATGTACGCGCCGAAAGGTATGTTCCACCGGGTGATCTGACGAATCGAACGGATTCGTCAGATCACCCGGTGGAACATACCTTTCGGCGGTGGAT
>DATCOK010000062.1:0-1928 GCA_036564765.1 Candidatus Acidiferrum sp.
TCAAATCGTTACTGCGTGATCAAATACAGGTCGGCGTGGCCGCCGGAGCGGGCGTAGGCCACCGTGGCGAGGTCGCGCGAAAAGTCATACGCATTGCCTCCCGCGATGAGCGGGAAGACCAGAGGAAGCTTCATAGCCACCTGCGGGGTACCCACCGCTTTGCCTGCCGACCACTTTTGGCGGTAAATCGTTACGTCCTTTTTTCCGGGTAGCGCGTACAAAAACGATTGGCCGTTCTTTTCGATGTTGATTCCGAAGGTCACCACGCCGGGCACCACCGGTGTGCACGCGTGGTCGGCCAAGGAAAACGAGTAGATGCCGATCCGGTCGCCTCCAGGAATCAGGCTGAGCAGGTATTTTCCGTCCGCGGAAGCGTCAAAAACAAATCCGCAAGTGTCAGCGAGCTTCTCCGGCTCCGATCCGTCCGCCGCTTCGCGCCAGACGGAGGAGGATCTGGCGCCTTTCTCTATGCCGTTGATGTACACGGATTTCTGATCGGCGCTCCAGACTATCCCTTGCGGAATGGTCGCGCTCATCCACTTCAGGCTTTGCAGCCCGGTGCCGTCGGCATTCGCGAGGTAGAGTTTTGGCTCGGTGCCGGGCTCTTCGGTGAAGAAAGAAACCCGCGAGTCGTCGGGCGACCATATACCGGTGGCGGCAGAACTGGCTTGAGTCAGCCGCGTTTTGTTGTTTCCGTCCACGTCCGCGACCCACAATTCGTTGCGATCGCGCGAAGGGATAGTGATGTACATCAGCCGTTTTCCACTATGCGATAGCACCGGTTGCGTGGCATTTTCCGCGGCGATGTCGGTGGATTGTTTGGTGCGCGTGTTGTAATTGGTCAGAAAGCCGGTCGATTTTCCGTTCACCAGATAAAGTCCCTTGCCCGCGGGATCGGGCATCGGCGAATGATCCGGTCCGGGGCCGGAAGTGACCTGCGACAACGCTTTATCCGCAAGATTCATCTTCCAGACATTGGTCAGCCCGCTGATGGTGCGCCCAAACAGCAGGCTCTTTCCGGGCTCCTGCCAGGTCACTTCGTCGGGTTCCGCTAGAATGCTGGTGAACGGTTCCGCCGATTTTTTTTCCAGGTCCACGAAATAAATCTGCGCCGATTCGAGATTGGAAACGGTGCTGCCGGTCACCAGCAGCAAGCGCTTTCCGTCGGGAAACGGCAGGATTCTCAAAATCGGCGAGGAGTTCGCCTCCAGGGTAGCCAGCGTTTCCTCTCCCATGCCGCTGCGGTCCGAGCGGTACACCGACCTGCTGCGGCCCTTCGTAAAAAAGAGCGAGTTGCCGTCAATCGAAGGCACCACGGCGTATCCCGCTAAAACTCGTTTGGAGTTGCCGCCGAGCGTTGGCACCGCCCAGGTCTCGTCTTTCCCGAACACCCGCCGGTAATAAATCTCCGTTCCATCCGCGGAAAAATTTGTAACGAATTTGTCGCCCTCGTCGCTGGTGAGCTGCAACGCTTCCCCGCCGGTAGCGAGCATCAGAAACACTTGCTTGATGCCGTTGACCGGGGAACTGAACGCCACCGCGTGCCCGTCGGGCGAGAGCCGCGCGCGGTCCATGGGCTTGTCCCAGTGGCTGATCTGCGAAATTTTTGTCGGGCCGGCTGGGGCATGGGAGCCCGCTCCAAAATGGTAAGCCGCATAGCCCACGCCCAAAATCGCAAGCAACGCCGCCGCCAGTCCCATCCACAATTTGCTGTGGCCCGCGGGCGCTTCCGCGCTCTTCTCTCGCGAAGCCTGCGCCGCGCTTTCTGCCGCAGCGACCGCTTCCTGCGCCGCGGCTTTTCCTGAGCCGGAGAGCCGGCCGGAATCGGTATCCCGCCGTAAACGCCGCAAATCCGAATGCATGTCTGCCGCCGACTGGTAGCGCAGGCTGCAATCCTTCTCGATGGCCTTATTGATGATGCGTTCCAA
>DATCOK010000063.1:0-2790 GCA_036564765.1 Candidatus Acidiferrum sp.
GTCGTACACCGCGCGCACTTCCGGGCTGGCGTCTTGATATTCCACGAGTGCGAAAGTAGCCATGAAATTCTCCAGGAAAATAGATTACGAATCTTGCTTGCGATAATTTCGTCGCGGTTTTCCAGACCGCGTTGCACGCCGCAACGTTTTAGCACCCCGCAATATTTTTAAGCGCCGCGGGCCTCGGCGTTCCAGGCAGCAGAACTCTTCGAGTAATAATTTCGCCAGACGCTTGTGATTGTGGCGAATCACGTCGCGCTCATCGAGCAAATTATCGAGCACCACCTTGCAGCCGGATTTTTGCAGCGCGGGCAAATCGATGGCCACCGGCTCCGCGCCTTCCGCGCGATAGCGCTTCGCCACTGTCGGCGACACGAGCTGTTTGTTGGCAACTACGTAGTCCACTAACCTTCTCGCGACGTGATTCTCGATGGCGTGCAGATGGTCGGCCAGGGCGTAACCCGCGGTTTCTCCCGGCTGCGTCATTAAATTGGCGATGTACACGCGCGGCGCTTTGGAGTTGGCGATGGCCGCGGCCACTTCCGGTATCAAAATATTGGGCAGCACGCTGGTGTACAGCGAACCGGGACCGAGAAGAATCAAGTCCGCTTTGCGAATCGCTTCAATCGCCAGCGGCAAAGGACGCACGCGCCTGGGTGAAAGCTCCAGCTTTTTGATGGGCACTTGGCTGGCGCTGATGCGCGTTTCCCCGCGTACGCGCCGCCCGTTCGTCAGCGTGGCAACCAAGTGCACGTTAGCCAGCGTCGATGGGAAAATGCGCCCGCGGATGGCCAGCACTTTGCTGCTTTCGCGAATGGCTTCGGTGAAATCGCCGGTGATGTGCGTGAGCGCGGCTAAAAATAAATTTCCAAAGTTGTGGCCAATGAGTCCGCGCCCGGCGTGGAAGCGATATTGAAACAAGCGGCCGAGCAGCGCTTCGTCTTTCGAAAGCGCCACCATGCAGTTGCGGATATCGCCGGGCGGCAAAATGCGATTTTCGCGGCGCAACCGGCCGGAGCTTCCGCCGTCATCAGTCACGGTGACGATCGCGGCCAGATCGGAAATCGGCCGCTCAGCGTTGGGATTTTTGTCGTCGCCGCGCACCACGTGTTGTTTCAGGCCGCGTAGCAGCGCGGACAATCCGGTACCGCCGCCGAGGGCGACGATGCGAAAGCCGCGCGCAACATTTCTGGGTTTACCGTTTTGCTTTTTCACGTGCGGGAAATGCGGCGGAAATAAATTTTAGTGCGCAAGGAAAACTGAAGAAGCGGCGGTCAGCCGGCGGTGCCGTCTTTTTCCGGATAGAGGAGTTCGGTGAAGCGCGGGTCTTCTTGAAGGAATGCGAAATCTTCGTCGTTACGCGCGTGATAGCGATTTTCGGATTTGAGCTGAATGGCCACTTTCAGATTGGCCATGGCGGAGTCGGCTTCGCCGGTGAGGCAATCGAGCGCGGCCAGAGCGTAGTGCACATGGTCGGCTTTGGGCGCGGCGCGACGGGCCTTGTCGAGGCTTTCGCGGGCGTCGTCCCAGCGGCCCACGTTCATCATGGCCACGCCGCGTTGGTAGTGCTCGTCAGCGTTGCGAGGGTTCTGGTCGTGCGACGGCTTCATGCGCTGCTCGGCGATCTTGACGTGCATGCGGGCGCGGTCGGCCAGCTCTTTGCTCGGGCCTTCGATCACTTTTTCCAGTTCGGCCTTGGCGCGGGCGAATTTCTGCTGCCGAAATAGTGCCTGGGCCTCGTCGTATAGCTTGAGCTGCGCCTGGACACGCGGATCGACCAACTCTACGCCGCCGCGCTGAGCCGGAGGAGGAGGCGGTAAGTTCTTTTTCTTCAGCGATTTGGAACGAGCATGGCTGGCGCTCTTGGAGTGCGAAGAGGACGCTCGTGTCGGTTTACGCGCTTTGGCCATGGAGCGCATGCTAACAGAGGTGGTATGGCGCGTCAATGAAGGTCATTCTGGATACCAACCAGGCTTTCTGTGTGCCGAAACTTCTAGTGATATGTAGCGTATACCCCCCAGTTTTTGGCATAAGAGTCCATAAAGCGTTGAAAACAAAAGCCAATAGTAAAAACAAACAGCAAAAGAGTCCACAATCGGTTGAAATCGCAGGAGATAGCTCAAATGCACGTGACATAGGCGATTCTCGGGCGCCCGAATCGCAGCAGGCTCAAGGCGATGGTGCCCTGCTGACTAGTCACGGGATTGAGATTAGCTCTCGTGCTAGTTCTATATTTTACTATTCAGCTATAGTAACGCAAGAATAAAAAAGAACAGGTGCATGACCTGTCCTTTCAAATTTTTTGCGGGGCGGCTATTAGCTAATTCGAGCGGACGAGCTAACCAATCACGATGCGCGTTAGAAATCGGACAAGCACCTCGCCCCGCGAAAACTGAAATTCTTTTTGCGGTTTTGAGGGTGCGACACTCGCTGGAAGACGGGAACTTTGGGATTGAGGGCGAATTGGAGGGAACGAAACAGCCGGGCTGATTGATATGCTTGATCTAAATAATGCGGTACACAGAACACCCGAGGGCCAGGTGGCTACCGTTGGATTAGTCTTGACCTTGACACGCAGCGTCGCCCGCTAATGTCGGGCCGCGGGTCGGCAATGACCTGTTTCCACCTGATGGAGCGCATTGGACCCCGCAAGAAAACGAATCCTTGAAATCATCCATCGCTGGGCCGTCGCACTTGCATTCTGGACGGTATTGCTATGTTGTGCTCCGGCGTGTCTGGCCTATTCGGTTCGCACTCACGAAGCACTGGTGGATCTGGCCTGGAATGAAT
>DATCOK010000064.1:0-2091 GCA_036564765.1 Candidatus Acidiferrum sp.
ACAGTGAAAAGGGCCAAAGCAAAATGCGCAGTGGCCGCGAGAGGGTCATCGCGAGGGGGCACCGTCTTCGTGCAGGAAGGCGGAGACGGCGGAGAGGGCACGGTCGGTGGCGCCGCGGCTGTCTTCCACGAGGGCGCGAGCTTTTTCGCCCATGGACTGCATGCGATCCGGTTCGCGAAAAAATTCGATCCAGGCTACGCCGGCGTCTTCGGGGCTTTCTACCTGGACAGCGGCACCCGCAGAGACAAAGCGCGAAGCCATTTCCGAAAAATTTTCCATAGAAGGGCCGAAGACGGGAATTTTCCCGAAAGCGGCGGGCTCAAGGATATTGTGACCGCCGGAAGGAACGAGCGAGCCGCCGACGAAGACGCCGTCGGCACAACGATAGATGGAGGCGAGCTCTCCGATGCTATCGAGGAGCAGGACGGTGACGTCCTTGGGAATTTCGGCGTGATTGGAGCCGGCTCCGTTGGAACCTGCGGCGATGGGAAGCTGGGAGCGACGGATGAATTTGCGGCGGGATTCGTGGATGAATTCGGCGGCGGGTTCGAAACGCTCCGGTTTGCGGGGCGCGAGAACGAGCAGCGCGTCGGGATGTTCGCCCTGCAGTGTGCCGAAAGCGATCAAGGCGAGCGGTTCTTCCGTAGCGACGACGCTGCCGGCAACGATGACGGGCGTGCGTCCGGCGCGCTGGACTTCGGATTCAAGCCAATTCGAAACGGCGGTAGGCGCGGGGAGTTCGAGGTCGTACTTCAAGTTGCCACTGGCGTGGACGCGGTTGGAGGGAGCACCGAGCAGGCGGATGCGCTCTGCGTCTTTTTCCGTCTGCATCAGGAAAAGATTGGCATTGGCGAGGACGCGCTGGAGAAACGGGCGCAGATAGAAGCCGAAGGCGCTGAGATATTTCTGGTAGCGGGCAAAGGAGCGGTCGGAGATGCGGCCGCTGACGAACATGACGGGAATTTTGAGACGGCGGGCTTCGCGGATAAAGTTGGGCCAGATTTCGGTTTCGAGAATAATGACGAGCGCGGGCTGTGCCGCGTTCAAGGCGCGCTTCACAGAAAAAAGAAAATCGAGCGGAAAATAAATAATGGCATCAGCGAAAGGCATGCGCTCGCGGGCAAGCTTGTTGCCGGTGAGGGTGGTGGTGGAGATGATCAGGCGGCGATCGGGGTAGACTTCCTTGAGTTTGCGCGCGAGGGTGACACCGGAGAGAACTTCGCCGACGGAGACGGCGTGGAGAAGTATGGAGCCATCGAGATTGGAAATATTTTTGAGCGAGAGGTAGGAAAAGCCGAGGCGTTCGCCGAGATTGCTGAAATATTTTCCGTGGCGCAGCCCCTGCACCAGCCAATAGGGCGTGAGCGCAAGAGCAGCGAACCCCAGAAGAAGGCTGTAGATGAAAAACACTAAACGTGGCTCCGGTCTCGCGCGTAGTGAAACCCGCCCAACGGCCTGGGCAACCCCGAACATTACCCTGGAATCGAACGCGACTGATGAGAAGAGTCTATTATAGCCCGATGCGAAAGCTAACTTGCGGAGTTGCTTTGGTGGCGGCGGGAGTTTTTTGCGTGGCGTGGGCGAGCGCGCGACAAAACGGCGGGCAGGCGAGCGGCGCGGCGCAGAATTCGTTGAAGGCCAGCGCGGTGGAGACGCACGAAGGGCTGACCATTTCGGTGCGGCCGTGGACGGATGCATCCTTATATAAGGAGAAATTTCCGAAGAAGTCGCCGTTTGCCGCGGGCGTGGTGGCGATGCAGGTGACGTTTCGCAACGATTCGAATGACAGTTTGAAGGTGGCGCTGGAGCGGATTCGTTTGTCGTTTCAAATCGATCAGGACAACCGGCAGGAGCTGCAGGCGTTGACGGCGGGGCAAGTGGCGGATGAAGTTTTGAAGCCGGGCGGAAAAGATCCGTCGAAGTCGCGGTCGCGCGTGCCGCTGCCGGTGAGCATTCCGCACAGCGGGAACGACAAGAAGTGGACGGAGATGGAACAGCAGGCGGAGGCGGCGGGAGTTCCGGCGAGCGTGCTGGCGCCGCACAGTACGGTGCAAGGATTGTTGTACTTTGATTTGCAGGGACAGCTCGATG
>DATCOK010000065.1:0-2630 GCA_036564765.1 Candidatus Acidiferrum sp.
ACTCTTCTAAATTTAGAAGCTTTTCCCGGCGAGAATCGTAACTTTAGATGATTTATTCTCGTGAACCCCGGTTTTCCCACCTTAGGTTCAGATATCAGGGAACCTCCTCCGAAATCTCTCGTACTTTACTGAAAACGCAATCGAGCCCATTGCGTCTATAGCTTTATAGGGTGATGTCCATGACGCCGGGAGTGGTCCCCATGCAGGAGCGGTACGAACCGACGAGCGCGTCGCCAAATAGCCTCGCGTCCGGACGCTACATCTATCTTGGGCCTTTTCAAATCGATCAGCAGCGTCAGGAAATTACCAGAGAGGGCGAGCGTCTCAAGTTGCAAGGCAAGGTCTACCAGGTGTTGATGGCCCTGCTCGAGAAGCCCGGCGAAGTGGTCACCCGCGAAGAAATCCGCCAGCGTCTATGGCCCGCCGAAACCCATGTCAATTTCGATGCCAACGTAAACACTACGGTGAATAAGTTGCGCCTGGCGCTGGGCGACTCTTCCGAAAAACCTGTTTATATCGAGACCATCCCCCGAAAGGGGTATTGCCTGCTGGTGCAGCCGGAGAGTTCTGCGACGCCCAAGCCCTTGGCGGCGCCTCAGCCGCTTCAGCACGCCCAGAGCGTAGCGCTTCCCTCGGCGGCCGGCACGCATTCCAACACGCGCGTCTGGGTCATTGCCGGAATCGTCGGGCTGATCCTCGCAGGCATCGTCATTGGGGCCAGTTTGACGCGCATGTGGATCTCGCATTTCGGCCCGGTAAATCCCTGGCCGTAGAATTTTGTCAGCGTTTCGCAGTTAACTTTCGCTTTCCTCAAATCGCCGTCTTCGCCAAGCGCTTTCTCCGCGTTTTAATTCCGTATACTCTTTTCCCAGTTATGCTCACTGCGATCACCAGAGGCGTCAGCTCCGGAATTTTGAATTGCGAGCTGACCTTTGTAGCCCGCGCACCAATTGATCTCGCGAAAGCGATCGAACAGCATCGCGCCTACGAATGCGCCCTCGAAAAGTTTGGGGCTACGGTCCATTCACTGCCGGCTGAGCCGCATCTTCCCGACTCGATGTTTGTCGAGGATCCCGCGCTGGTCCTTGGTGAAGTTGCGGTGATTTTTCCGCTGGGTACCTCGTCGCGCCGTCCAGAAGCCGCTTCTCTCGCGGCGGCCCTGGCACCCTTCCGTGAACTGAAGTATGTGGAGTTGCCCGCCATCGCGGAGGGCGGCGACATTCTGCGCGTCGACAAAAAATTGTTCGTGGGCCTTTCTACGCGTACCGATGAAGCGGGCATTCGCCAACTCGAAGCCATCGTCGCGCCCTTTGAATATGAAGTGATCGATGCGCTGGTCACCGGCTGTCTGCACCTGAAATCGGCGGTGACTTTTCTCGGCCGCGACACGTTGCTCGCCAATCGCGAATGGTTCGATCACGCAAAACTCGCCGGTTACGAATGGATCGACGTCGACCCTGAAGAGCCACACGCCGCCAACGCTCTGGCCTTCGGCAATACTGTCCTGCTCCCCGCTTCGTTTCCGAAGACTCGCGCGCGCATCGAAGCTGCCGGCTTCGAAGTTCTTCCGCTGGATATTTCCGAACTACAAAAAGCGGAGTCCGGCCTCACCTGTTCCAGCCTGCTCTTTGACAGTGCATAAGCCGCCCTCCCCGATTGCCGCCACACAATTTCTTGTGCTAGCATCCGCCCGATTGGACGCCAGAGGCGCCCATTCGCACTGGAGAGCGGACCGCATTTCGATCAATTTTCGCCCGCCACCGGGCACGCCATGGGCCGCGGCTCTTCAGCTTAAATTTCACTCGCCAGGCGCAGGCCCGCGCCCTCCTCTCGAGCACGGACCTCGCACGATGGAGGTTTACATGAAGACGTACCTCACCAAGGACATTCGCAACGTGGGCATTGTCGGCCACGGCGGCACCGGTAAGACGCAGCTGGTGTCGTCGTTACTCTTCACCGCGGGCGCCACGCCGCGTTGGGGAAAGGCTGCGGACGGCAGCACCACTACCGATTGGGACGAAGAAGAAATCGCGCGCAAACTCTCCATTCAGACCGCGCTGGCGCACGCCGAATGGCCCACCACGCCGGATCCCGCCACGCACGCCGGCGGTGAAAAAGTTAAAATTAATTTTATCGATCTGCCCGGCTACTCTACCTTCATTAATGAATCGAAAGCTTCGCTGATCGCCGCCGATGCCGCGCTGATCGCCGTGGACGCGCACGTCGGCGCGCAAGTCACCACCGAAAAAGTTTGGGATTATTGCGTGGAGTACGATATCCCGCGCGCCTTTGTGCTCACTGGGATGGACCGCGATCTCGCCAGTTTCGAGCGCTCCATGGAATCGCTGGAGCAGATTTTTGGGCGCAACATCGTTCCGCTGCAACTGCCCATCGGCCACGAGCGCGCCTTTCGTGGCGTGATCGATCTCGTGGCGATGAAGGCGCATTTTTATCAGCCCGACGGCGATGGCAAGGCCACCATCGAAGAAATTCCCGCGGCGCTTGCGGACGACGCTAAGGAGGCCCACGAAAAGCTGGTGGAGATGGTCGCGGAAGGCGACGATGCGCTGATGGAAGAATTTTTCAACGAAGGCACGCTGCCGTTGCCCGACCTGTTCAAAGGTCTGCGC
>DATCOK010000066.1:0-1982 GCA_036564765.1 Candidatus Acidiferrum sp.
TGGAGCGGCTGGGAATGGGTTATGCGGCGCTCTCAAAAATCAATCCGGCCCTAGTCTATTGCGCGGTTTCTGGGTTTGGACAAGATGGAGCGCTAGCCTCGCGCCCGGCATATGACCAGGTCATTCAGGGCATGTCCGGAGTGATGAGCGTGACGGGAGATGCGCATAGCGCCCCGCTGCGCGTGGGTTACCCAGTTTGCGACACGGTGGGCGGAATTACTGCGGCGTTCACGATTTGCGCGGCGCTGGTGGACGCTCGTTCGAGCGGCCGCGGCAGAATGATCGACGTGTCCATGCTCGAATCCACGCTGGCGACCATGGGTTGGGTGGTTTCCAATTATCTGAACGCCGGGACAGTACCGGTGCCTATGGGCAACGAGAATTTTACGGCGGCGCCATCGGGAACGTTTCGCACGGCGGAGGGGTTGCTGAATATCGCAGCGAACGAGTCGTATCAGTACGAAAAGCTTTGCGACCTGCTGGAGCGGCCGGATCTTAAAGCGGATACGCGTTTTGCGGACCGACGTGTTCGCAAGCAGAACCGCGAAGCCATCAACCGCGAGATTCAGACGGTGCTGCTGACGCGGACGGCCGAGGAGTGGGAGCGGTTGCTGATTGAAGCAGGCGTGCCGGCGGGCCGAGTGTTGAGCGTGCCGGAGATTTTGTCGCATCCGCATGTGCGCGAACGAGAATTCATCACGAAATTTGAAGACGTGGATCCACCGCAGACGTTGACGGGCGGCGGTTACCGCGTTTCAGGCGGGGAGGCGGTGCCGCCGGGGCCGGCGCCGAAACTCTCCGAACACACGGAGAGTTGGTTACAGAAACTGGGTTATTCGAACGATCAAATCCAGGAGCTCCGATCGGCTGGCACGATTTAGTTCAGTTTTAGGATTTTTGGGAACAGGTTGCTGTTGAGTAAAGCGTGGCGAGAAACGATGAGTATCGACGCCGGTAAAGAGTTGCGGGCCAAGCTGCTTGAGCGGCGCGGGATGTTGGTTCCGGGCGCTGCGAATGCGTTGGCGGCGCGGATTATCGAGGACCTGGGATTCGAAGCAGTGTACTTGAGTGGGGCGGGACTGACCAATTCCCTGCTGGGAATGCCGGACCTAGGGTTCGTCGGCCTGGCGGAAATCGCGCAACATACTGCGGCGATTCGTGACGCCGTTGCGTTGCCGCTGATCGTGGACGCGGATATCGGATTCGGCAATGCGGTGAACGTGGGGCACAGCGTGCGGGTGCTGGAACGCGCGGGCGCGAATGCCGTACAAATCGAAGATCAGAGCATGCCGAAGAAATGCGGGCACTTCAACGACAAGTCGGTGATTTCCACCAGTGAGATGGCGGGAAAAATCAAAGCGGCGCTGGACGCGCGGGCGAGCGAAGATTTTTTGATTATCGCGCGGACGGATGCGCTGGCGGTGGACGGATTCGAAGCGGCTATCGAACGGGCGCAGAGTTATTCGGAAGCCGGCGCGGATGTGACGTTTGTGGAAGCGCCGGACAGTGTGGAGCACATGCGCGAAATTCCGCGGCGGCTAAGCGCGCCGCAGGTGGTGAATTTGGTGGTAGGCGGCAAGACGCCGGTGCTGGCGCAAAAAGAGTTGGCGGCGATGGGATTTGCGCTGGTGCTGTACGCGAATGTGGCGCTGCAAGGGGCGATCACGGGCATGCAGGCGGCGCTGAAAGAACTGCGTGATACCGGACGAATGGATGAACAGAGCGAGCTAGTGGCAGACTTTGCGGAGCGGCAGCGGCTAGTGAAGAAGCTTTACTTTGACGGGCTGGAACGCAAGTACGCGGGCGAGAAATGATTTTCTTTGGTGCGCACACGTGAGCGCAGAAACTTATTTTCCAACCGAGTTGCACGCGATGCAGGACGGATGCTTTTAGGATGAAAGTTCATCGCGTGCGTGTGCATCGTTCGGTTGAATTGCTGCCGCGGAGGGAACAGCTGGCCTGGAAGCTTGCGGAAGTGGCGC
>DATCOK010000067.1:0-3433 GCA_036564765.1 Candidatus Acidiferrum sp.
GGCGCGTTCAGTGATGGTGTTCACGTCCACCGAAATGCGAAACGGCACCGCCACTTTGCCCCAGCGCAGCGTGGCCGCCGCTGAATCCGGCTTGATGTCATCGAAGGTATACGCCAGCGAATCGCGATTCTCCTCGGCCACCGGCTTCACGTTGACGCGCAGCGCGTCTTCCTTTTCGTCATAGCTGAAGCTTCCCCACGAAGTGGAGTTCTTCGAGAAAATAATGGTCCACTCGTCGGCCTTCGGAATCATGTGTAGCCCGTAGGTTCCCGCTGGCAGCGCGTGCCCTTCCACGCTCACGTCGTCCGTGAAGGAGATGGTGGTGTTTTCGTTCGCCCCCGCACGCCAAACCTGGCCATACGGAACGGTCTTGCCAAAAAGTTCGCGCTGGCCCGCCAGCGGCGCGTGATAATGAATTGTCACGTCGGTCAGCCCGATGCGCTGAATCACTTCGGCGCGCTGGCTCAGCCGCGGCAGGTTCAGCTCCGTCGCCTGGCTGCCATTTTTGAATTGCGCGCGTGCGGAATCAGCCGCCGCGCCGCCGAGTAGCAATAGACCCAGAACCACCCCACAAAGTTTGCTCATGAGATTCCCTTTCTTTAGATCCGCACAATTTGGCCGCTTCGTCACGGCGGCCCACGCGACAGGAAGGAAGCGCAAAAATGCCGCCGCCGGCTTTGAGGGCATAGACGTGGGCGAATCCAAAGCGTGAGCAACGCTGCAAATTTGCCAGTACTATGGTGAGACGCGCATGCTAGGGCAACGCGTGTTGGTCCAGGGACGCATGAGCCGAGAAGATGAGATCCGCGCAAGATTTCGCGCGAAGTTTGGCACCAGCGGCGCCGTCTATCGCGCGCCCGGCCGCGTGAATCTCATCGGCGAGCATACCGACTACAACGACGGCTTTGTGTTACCAGCGGCCATCGGGTTCTTTTGCTGGACGGCTATCGCGCCACGCGAAGACCGCCGGCTGGTCATTCATTCCGAAAATTTCAACGAAACGATTACTGCCGATCTCGACGCGCTGGCTCCCTTGCCCGAAGGTTCGTGGGGAAATTATCCGCTGGGTGTCGCGTGGGCTTTGCAGCAGGCGGGAAAAACTCTGCGCGGCGCAAACATCTATATCGCGGGAAATGTGCCGCTGGGTGCGGGGCTCAGCTCATCGGCCGCGATCGAGGTTGCGACCGGCTACGCGCTGCTCGATCTATCTCTGCAGACCATCGACCTCGCGGAACTGGCGTTGCTCTGCCAGCGCGCGGAGAACGAATTCACCGGCGCGCGCTGCGGCATTATGGACCAATTTATTTCCTGCCGCGGAGAGGCTGATCACGCCATGCTGCTCGACTGCCGTACGCTGGCCACGCGGATGTTGCCGCTGCCGGAAAATGTCGCACTGATTATTTGCAACACCATGGTCAAGCACGAACTGGGCGCCAGCGAATACAACACCCGGCGCGCCGAATGCGAGGAAGCGGCGCACACGCTACACAGCGCGCTTCCGGACTTGCGCTCCTTGCGCGACGTGAACATGGCGCAACTCGAGGAGCACCGCTACCTCCTTTCGAACGAGCTTTACAAGCGCGCCAGGCACGTAGTCAGCGAAAATCTTCGCGTGCAGCAGGCCGCCGACGCGCTGCAGACCGGCGCGATCGAAAAGCTTAGCCGGCTGATGGCCGATTCGCACCGCAGCCTGCGCGACGATTACGAAGTGAGTTGTCCGGAGCTGGACGCCATGGTGGAGATTGCCGCGCGCCAACGCGGTGTTCTGGGTGCGCGCATGACCGGCGGCGGATTCGGCGGCTGTACCATCAATCTGGTGGATGCCGCGTGCGCGCCGGATTTTCAGCATAAGGTCGCCGCCGCGTACACCAGCGCGACCGGTTTGCGTCCGGATATTTACGTTTGTGAAGCCGCGCCAGGCGTGCAGCGCGTGCCGGCCAATTCCGCGAACACGGAGAACCTTCCTGCCGGCCGCGACGCACGGGAAAATTCGTGAGCATGAGTAACGGTGGGCTGGACCTGCAGGGTACGCCGCACCGTCGCTTCAATCCCTTGTTGGGTGAATGGATTCTCATTTCGCCGCACCGCACGCAGCGGCCGTGGCTCGGAAAGGTCGAGAAGCCTGCCGCGGCGAATGCTGTGCAACACGATCCGTATTGTTATTTGTGCCCCGGCAATGAACGCGCCGGCGGCATTCGCAATCCAAGCTACGAGACCATCTTTGTTTTTGAAAACGATTATCCGGCACTATTGCCAGCCGCTAGCGGTGGCAGCCTCAACAACGACAACTTACTGATGGCGGAAAGCGAAGCGGGTCTGTGCCGCGTCGGCTGTTTTTCTCCGCGCCACGATTTGACGGTGGGGCAAATGTCGCCGCACGAACTGCGCTCGGTGGTCGATATGTGGGCCGCGCAGTTCGCGGAACTCGAAGCCCTCGAGTGGATTCGCCACGTGCAGATTTTTGAGAATCGCGGCGCACTGATGGGCGCCAGCAATCCGCACCCGCACTGTCAGATCTGGGCCAATGAAACTTTGCCAAACCTTCCTTCACGCGAACTCGAATTCTTTCGCGAATACCACATGCAGAAAAAATCCTGCCTGCTCTGCGATTATTTGCAGCTGGAAGTGCAACGAGGGGAACGGGTGGTCTGCGAGAACGCCGGCTTCGTGGTGGTGGTACCGTTCTGGGCGTCGTGGCCGTTCGAAACGCTGCTGTTGAGCAAACGGCATCTCGCTGCCATCACGGATTTGTCAGACTCCGAACGCGACGACCTCGGCGACATTCTTCGCCGCGTCACCGCGGCCTACGATAATTTGTTTCAGACCTCCTTCCCGTACTCCATGGGCTTCCATCAGCGCCCCACGGACGGAAAGCTCTACTCGGAATTCCATTTTCACGCGCACTATTTTCCGCCTCTGCTGCGTTCGGCCACGATTCAGAAATTTATGGTGGGATATGAACTGTTGGGTTCGCCGCAACGCGACATCACACCCGAAACTGCCGCGCAGCGATTGAGGGAAGCCGGAAGCGTTTCAATTTGAAAATGTGCGTGAAGCAAATCTAGACGAGCGGTCTAGCGGATCCACACGGTCTTAATGTTGGTGAACTCGCGAATCCCGTTGACGCTCAATTCGCGACCGTGGCCGGAACGTTTTACTCCGCCAAACGGCACACGCGGATCGGACGCCACCATCTGGTTGATGAACACCATGCCCGCCTGCAGTTCTTTGATGAACATTTCGCGCTCGCGTGCATCGTTGGTCCACGCGCTGGCGCCCAGTCCATAGCGATGATCGTTGGCCACCCGAATGGCTTCTTCGGCGTTCTTCACGCGAAACATCGATGCCACCGGACCAAATAGTTCCTCGCAGCCGGCCGGCGAATCTTTCGGAATGTTGGTGAGCACCGTCGGAGGATAATAATTCCCTGGGC